>PLUZ01000265.1 GCA_003162995.1 Methylocapsa sp.
GCGCAGGCCGGGGCTCTGGCTTGCGCTTTTTTTGATCGCCGCGATGTTCCTTATGCCTAAGGCAGAACCGCTCATGCGCTGGCTCTTTCCGGGCGATCCGCGACCAATCTATACGCGCGCGAGCTTCTTCGAACTCACGCTTGCGCATGTGGAGCTTGTCGCGATTTCAAGCCTTGCTGCGGCTGTGATCGGAATCGGCCTTGGCATTTTCGTCACGCGCAAGGGCGGACGCGAATTCGCCGCGATGGTCAGCGCGATTGCCGCTATTGGGCAGACGTTTCCGCCAGTCGCGGTGCTCGCGCTGACGATACCAATGTTAGGCTATGGCGCCGCCCCGGCCCTCGTGGCGCTTTGCCTCTATGCCATTTTTCCTGTCATCGAGGCGACGCTGACGGGCCTGCACGCCGTACCTGCCACTGTCCGCGAGGCAGCGATGGGAATGGGTTTCGCGCCACGGGATATTTTAACGCGCATCGAGCTGCCGCTCGCCTTTCCATTCATTCTCGCCGGTCTTCGCAATGCGGTCATCATCAATATCGGAACGGCGGCGATCGCCTCGGCGGCCGGCGCTTTATCACTCGGCTCGCCCATCATCGAAGGACTTTCCGCGTCGAACCCGGCTTATGTTTTGGAGGGAGCGTTTCTCGTCGCGTTGCTCTCGATAGTAGCGGACCGCTGTTTTGCTTGGCTCGAGGATTTTACGCGCCCCGGCGGAGGATCGCCGAAATAGTCACGCCGTCTTGTCCATCCATCGGCATAAATCGGAAATCAGACAGCGCTGGCAGTCTGGGCGGCGGGCCTTGCAGATATACCGGCCATGCAGGATCAGCCAATGATGCGCATGCTGCTTGAACGCGGCAGGAATGATTTTCTCAAGCCCGCGTTCGACGTCAAGCGGCGTCTTACCGGGCGCCAGGGGNNGCCGAAAGCGATATTCAAGACCACATTGGCTGTCTTGCGGCCAACGCCGGGAAGCGATTCGAGCGCTTCGCGGTTTGCCGGAACCTCGCCCCCAAAATCCTTGATGAGCCGCTCCGACAAGGCGATGACGTTCTTTGCCTTGGTGCGGTAAAGGCCGATCGTCTTGATCATGCCGCGGAGCTTTTCCTCGCCGATGGCAAGCATTTTTTCCGGGCTGTCGGCGAGGGCAAAAAGCGCGCCCGTGGCCTTGTTGACGCCGGTATCGGTCGCCTGCGCCGAAAGCACGACCGCAACGAGAAGAGTAAACGGATTTATATAGTCGAGTTCGCCTTTCGGGTGCGGATCGGCGGCTTCGAAGCGGCGGAAAATTTCGGTGACCCTTGTTGGGTCAGGCTTTGATGGCCGCGAGCCTTGCAGCTTCGGAGCGCGCCGGGCGTTATTTCCGGGCATCGTCAGTGACGCCGCATGAGAGCATGTTCCGGAAAAGTTGACCGGCCAATTTGATAAGGGCATGCGACAATTTTTTGAATTTGCGCGTTTCCTTTTCGATCGCGTTTGTCCAAGCGTCTGGAAAGCGCGCTTGGCGACAGGGATGCGGTGGCAGAAATTTTGGCCTTTGGCCGTTTAATCACCATGTTCGTATTGCCCATGCGCGATATAAAATCCTCCCGCGCAAGAGAGCAAGGGCGGCGTGCCTATTGTTGAGGAAATTCGATGTCCGTTGAGGTTTTGGGGGCTGGCCCCGAAAATTTGCGGCTCTTCTCGGCGCGGCTTAAGCCGCATCGCTCTCTGAACCGGCGCAATTTTCGCGTGCTTATGGGAATTTTTACGGGCGCCAGCATTTGTTCGACTCTGCCGTTTGTTCTTTTAGGGGCTTGGCCGGTCGCGGGTTTCATGGGGATCGACGTCGCGATTTTCTATTTTGCCTTTCGTGCCAGTTTTCGTGCCGCTCGTGCCTATGAAGATGTGGAAGTCACTTTTTTCGAACTCATGCTTACCAAGGTCAGCGCCGAAGGCGAGCGGGCGGAATGGCGCTTCAATCCAGCCTTTGTCCGGCTTGAACGGGAGGAGGACGATGAGTTTGGCACACAGCGGCTGGCCCTGGTGTCGCGTGGCAAAGCCGTGGAGATCGCGGCTTTTCTCGGACCGGCGGACAAAGCGGATTTGGCCGCGGATCTATCCCGGGCATTGGCCGAGGCCCGGCGGGGACCAAGGTTCTCTTGACGTGTCAGGCGGCCCACTGGCGTTCCCCGCCTAGAGCGCGTCCTCATCGAAGAAGCCCAGCACGTTTTTCGGGACACGGTCTAGACTGCTGAAGACCTGCCGGAAACCGGACCGGAAAAAACCGGCCGCCCGGGGGAGAGCGGCCGGTCCGGTAGATGGGTCCGCGCTGGCTGCTGAGGGCTAGATGGGCGCGGGACCACCGGTTAGTCGCGGAGGCATCGAACCCCGCAGCTTGGTGATAGCCAATATCGCGGCTGATTGCTTGACCCGAATGATCTACAAGCTTCGCGAATGCCCGGCGAATTTCGGGCGAGAGCGTTGTTGCGTTAAGAGCAAGCTGGCAAGGGAGCGATCCGATTGTAACAGCGTTACGGAAACAGGACGGAATCCTCGTACATGCCACGCGACTGACAGACCGCTGTAGGGCGAAAACGCGCGGTATCGCCATAAAGGTTTGCTTGCGGCATTGGAACGATCCGGCATCTTGGATCGAGGACGGGGTTAAAATAGCCATAAGGGGGGCCGGCAATTTCCACGGCGGGCACCAAATCCGGCCCTGGCCGCGGGGCGAGATCAGCGGCGTGCGCCATGCCGATGCCCGCCACCGCCCCCGAGGTGACGCTGCAAAGCCACGCGCATGCCCGAAGTCTTTTGAGTTGCGTCATTTTGTCTCCGGCATCGTCATTGTCTCTGGCAAAACCAGCCTGTCCGGCGGGTCTTCGATAGAATGTTTGATGCCTGATTCGGGCTAACAATTCATCAATTGGAGAGCGAGGGCAGATGTGCTGGTTTCAAGTGGGGTGAGACTGTTCCCTTGGAACCTCATCCAAGTCAGAGACGGGGCATTTCCGGCTCAACGCAAAATCCTATTCCTTGAGCTTGAGGTCGTTAAGCTTGGCGAAAACGGAATCGACGTTAATGTTGGTTTCCGGTCCGGCTTTTTCGACATTGGACACGCCAAAAACACCGGCTTCGGTTGTTGGTTGTTCAGGTGCCTGGCGCGTTGTCACTTCACTGGGCACCAGGGTTTGACTGCGGTCTTCTTCGACCGGCGGACGATCCTTGGCGGCGCGGTTGACTTCCAAATCGAGATCCATTTGCGAACAAAGCCCGAGCGAGACAGGGTCGATCGGCGTCAACGCTGCCGAATTCCAATGCGTCCGGTCGCGGACGGCTTGCAGTGTCGTCTTCGTGGTGCCGGCGAGCCGCATGATCTGCGCATCCTTCAATTCGGGATGATTGCGCACCAGCCAGAGAATCGCATTCGGACGATCCTGCCGCCGCGACAGAGGCGTATAGCGAGCACCGCGCTTGCGGCTTGGCTCGGGTAAACGCACCTTCGATACAGCGAGCTGCAAAAGGCGATTCTCATCCGCTTCCGCCGCCGCGATTTCCTCGCGTGTCAACTGGCCGGACGTGATCGGATCATGTCCCTTGATCCCAGCGGCGACTTCGCCGTCCGCGATGCCCTTCACCTCCAGCGGATGAAGCTTGCAAAAATTGGCGATCTGTTCGAAAGTGAGCGACGTATTTTCGACGAGCCAAACTGCGGTGGCCTTGGGCATCAGCGGCGCATTGCTCATATGTTTTCTCCTTTTATTTATTGTTGTTGAATTTTCGCGTCAGATTTGCGCTAGGCCGCCGTCGACGGCGAGCTCGCT
>PLUZ01000198.1 GCA_003162995.1 Methylocapsa sp.
CTCGGTTTGGCCTTGGCCAGCCGGCTCCGCCCTTGACAAGCACTGTAGAAGGAACGAAATCTTGATTAGGATTGTTAGTACTCAATATTTGGTTTAAGTTGTCTTTAGTACCGCCTGCGGACAGGTGCCGGGAGTTCCGAAGGTGGCGTTCTCTCTCCTGGAGCGCCGAGGCGAGGATAATTATGCCCCCGCAAATTAATCGTCAATCGTTGGAACATACGGTTAGATTTGTTCACGATCTCGATCGCGCGCGTAATGTCGAGGACATCGCGTCGAAGGTCCTGCAACACCTTGCGCAGATTGGGGCCGAAACCGTTATAGCGACAGCAATGCCAAGCGTTGGCATCAACCGCCGGCAGCAGCTTAGCGGCGTGTTATTCCATGAGATGCCGTCGGAGTGGGTTCGCAATTATGCGGCGCGCGGTTACGCGTTTAAAGATCCGGTCATTCGGCGCATGATATCGATGGCGGCGCCATTCTATTGGAACGAACTGGAGCATGAGGTCCAAGATGACCCCATAGGTCAGAAGGTTATGCATGAAGCCGGGGAATTCGGTCTTAAGAATGGCTTCTCGACATCCGTGCTGACGCTCGACGGACAAGCGGTCGGATTTTCGCTCGCCGGCAAGCATTTCGAGGTTGATCCAGACATGCGCGGCGTGCTGACGCTTATCGCGAGCTATGCCATAGGGCGTGCGATTGCTTTGCAGCAAGAATCGACAGCCCAAAACAAAAAGATCGCTTTGTCCGAGCGCGAGCGCGAGGCTCTGCAATGGGCGGCGGAGGGGAAAAACGATTGGGAAATCGGCGAAGTCATGAATATTTCTGAACATGGGGCGGACAAACATTTGCGTTCGGTCCGCGCCAAGCTCGGAGCGATCAACCGCACGCAGGCGGTTGCCGAAGCAATCCGGAGAGGATTAATCGCCTAAGAGGTACGCGAACCCGTACTATCACCATCCATCTGCCACAGGCATTTTCTAGTCATCGTTTAGCTGGAAAACAGCGTCGCGCAATGATTTGGCGGCATTTTCCAGTCAACATGATCTGGAGAATGTTTATGATTCATATAGTAACCCCCGAGAATGATTACCTTTATCGGAACGAAATGGAGCAAGCATATCGCTTGCGCCACCAGGTGTTTGTCAAAGAAATGGGTTGGGAAAATCTCGCCAAGCCCGATGGACGCGAGATTGATCAGTTTGATGATAAACATGCTGTTCATATGATTTACGCCGAGCAGGGCAAGGTGCTTGGCTACCAGCGTTTCTTGCCTTCGACTCGCCCGCATTTGCTCTCGGAAGTCATGCCGGAGCTCTGCGACGGGGAACGCCCGGTTGGCCCCCATATCTGGGAGTGGACACGTTTTTGTGTCGAGCGAAGCCGTCGCGAGCAAGGCCGTGCCGTGTGTCCTATCACCAACATGCTTCTTACTGCTGCAGTGGAATGGGGTTTGGAGTGCGGAATCACACAGTTGATCATCCAGACCAACCCGACTTGGCTGTTGCGAATGGTGCAGCTTCATTTTCGTCCCATGCCTTTGGGGTTGCCGCAAAAGATAGGCGGGGAGGAAATCATCGCGGTCATGGCAACCTTCGATGGGCGGACGCTGAACCGGTTGCGTGAAATGAGCGGAAGCCGTCGCCGGGTCCTCTCCAAAACCCTCGAAAGACCAGTCCTGCTGCACGCGTAAGTGGGCAGCGTTTTCTCTATGGCGAGAGCATTTTCAAACGAAGTGGATGCCGGTTCGCGTCAAGAAAATGCGACAAAATGAAGATTTAGAGTTGCTTTCCGATTCCACGGAATCGGAAAGCGCACTAACCCTTCCCAGTTAAACTCCCCTGGGGAAACTCATCTCGCGGCGGCCGCATCCGGGAATGCGGACCGCCGCTGGGTTCCTGTGAGCATCAGGACTCCGAGCTAAGAATGATCCCGAAAAGTTGCAGACTTTTTGGATAAGATCACGCGACAAAATAATAAGATGGAGACCATGAGCGATTCATCTTGAAGCGATCATGGTTGAGAGCATGAATTGTGCTTCCATGGAAAAATCCGGTCCGCCGATATGCCTCGGGCCGCATTTGCGATATAAGGAACCCGACGCCATATAACGTTCCGCTCCCCTGGCTTGCAGAGCCGTAGCGGAAGTGTGGCGATTGGAACGGAATTCGTGAAAAAAATACCGAACCCGATCGATCGGCACGTTGGCAGCCGCGTCCGTATGCGGCGCGTCATGCTCGGCATGAGTCAAGAAAAACTGGGCGACGCTTTGGGTCTGACGTTTCAACAGGTTCAGAAATACGAAAAAGGGACCAACAGAATTGGCGCGAGCAGGCTCCAGCAAATTTCAAGAACGCTCGAAGTTCCTCCGGCCTTCTTTTTCGAAGGGGCGCCTTCCTTCGAAGTGATTACAAATCCCGAACCAGGCCACATGGGCTTTGCGGAGGATTCGAACGCGACCTATGTCGCCGATTTCCTGTCGACCCCTGAAGGTCTGCATTTGAACCTGGCCTTCGCGCGGATCCACGACCCAAAAGTCCGCAAGCGGATCGTGGATCTCGTCTCCTCGCTCGCTGGAGAAGACGAAAGACCAGAACGGGGCGCAAACGAAACGCCGGATCCCGGCGAAGTATCGGCTGAGTGAATTGGTCGCGTTCGTTTTAACAAACAAGATGGCCAGAATGGCTTGACAAACCGAACGGCTTACCAAAAACTTTGGCGCGATATTCATTATATTGGAGACAAGCCTTGGCGCGCGAAAATTACCTGTTCACGAGTGAATCCGTTGCGGAAGGCCATCCGGACAAGGTATGCGACCGGATTTCCGATGAGGTCGTGGACCTATTCTTCCGTGAAGGCGCGAAGGCCGGTGTCGATCCCTATCAAACGCGCGTTGCCTGTGAGACTTTGGCGACCACTAACCGCGTTGTCATCGCGGGTGAAGTGCGTGGCGCCGCGATTGGCCAGGACGCGATCGAGGCCGCGGCGCGCGGCGCGATCAAGAGCATCGGCTATGAGCAGGAGGGATTTCACTGGCGAAATGCAAAGGTCGAGATCTTGCTTCATGCCCAATCCGCCGACATCGCGCAAGGCGTCGACGCCGCCGGCAATAAGGATGAGGGGGCGGGCGATCAGGGAATCATGTTCGGCTATGCCTGCCGCGAAACACCAGAGCTCATGCCAGCGCCAATCTACTACGCACACAAAATTCTTGAGGATCTTGCCTTCGAACGAAAAGCTGGTTCTGGCGAAGCCAGCAAGCTTGGACCAGACGCCAAAAGCCAGGTGACGGTCAAATATGAGCACGGCAAGCCGGTCGGCGTCACCCAAATCGTTTTGTCGACCCAGCATCTCGACGAGAAATTAAGCTCGCTCGACGTGCGTCATATCGTCGAACCTTACATCCGGAAAACCTTGCCGGAGGGCTGGATCACCCTTGAGACGGTTTGGCACGTCAATCCAACCGGCAAGTTCGTGATTGGCGGCCCCGACGGCGATTGCGGCCTGACCGGCCGGAAAATCATTGTCGATACCTATGGCGGGGCGGCGCCTCACGGCGGCGGCGCATTCTCTGGCAAGGACCCGACAAAAGTCGATCGCTCGGCCGCTTATGCCGCGCGCTATCTCGCAAAAAACGTCGTCGCCGCAGGACTTGCTGATCGCTGCACGATCCAGCTTTCCTATGCGATCGGCGTCGCCGAGCCGCTGTCGATTTATGTCGACACGCATGGGACCGGACAGGTTCCAGAAGGAAAGCTCGAGGAAACCCTTTTCGAGGCCATGCGCCTTTCTCCACGCGGTATCAGGGAGCATCTCAAGCTTAACCGGCCAATTTATGCCCGTACGGCCGCCTATGGCCATTTCGGCCGCGCACCGGACGCCGAAGGCGGTTTCTCATGGGAAAAGACCGATTTGGCGGAGAAGCTTAAAGCACATCTCACCTAAGCCATCATCGCTTCGAGGTGAATCGCTCATGGCCTCTTAACTCTTTGTTTTGCCGCATGATCTTTTCCAAAAAGTCTGCAACTTTTTGGCATCATGCTCTAATAGCAACAGATCAGCCGCTGCGCTGCGGGACATGAGCCGCGAAACCCATACCGGAAGCCAAAACGGGAAGCTGCACTCGCAGCTGTTGGACGCTGGTGTAGAAACCCAGCGGGAAATCCAGGTGAATGCCCCGCGGCTGCACGGCCGGCGGCGGGGCAAGAAGCTGCGCGCTCATCAAACCTTGCTTCTGAGCACGGCTTTGCCGCGTCTTTCCTTTGATGCGTCGCAGCCCATTTCCGATCCCGCGTGCCAATTTCCAGACAGGCCCTCCGCGCTCTGGCTCGAAATTGGCTTTGGCGGCGGCGAGCATCTGGCCGCCGAGGCGCTTGCACATCCCAGTACGGGTTATATCGGCTGCGAGGCCTTCTTGAATGGCATTGCCAAGGCGTTGGCGCTCGTCGAAGCCAGTTCTTTGCGCAATGTGCGGCTCTACAATGGCGATGCCCGGGCGGTCATCGAAGCGCTGCCGAGCGGGACCTTGGACGGCGTCTATTTGCTTTATCCCGACCCCTGGCCGAAGCGGCGACATCACAGGCGCCGCTTTCTTTCCGCTGAAATGCTGGCACGTCTTGCCAGGGTCATGCATCCAGGCGCGGAGCTTCGCTTCGCAACCGATCTCGATGACAACGCAGGTTGGACCTTGGCGCAAGTGTTGCGATCGCCGGACTTTAGCTGGGCCGCGGCGGAACCAAAGGATTGGCAAAGACCCTGGGCGGGCTGGACTGGAACGAGATATGAAGCGAAAGCGGTTCGCGCGTCCCGAAGGCCTGTTTATCTCACATTCCTGCGTAAGTAACGCGCGGGCGGCTCTGTCTCCTAATCCGGGTGAACCTAAGGAGTTACTCGATCAAATTGAGCAGGATCATAGTCCGGATTGTTTATTTTTATTAGGTTAGTTTTGGAAGCGTCAATTGAGGCTTTTCGATTAGGAGACTTCGGTTATGCCTTAACCGGAGCCATTATGATCAAAAAAAGACTTTACTATGTTTTTTTCATGGCGTTTAATATAAGGCAATAAAGAATATATGTTGCGGCCATAGTCGGTAATTTATGAGAGGAAGTGTCGCGTGACCATCCTTACAATCGGTATTTTGCTGCTTGGGGCGGTCTTCGGGCGGTTTTTTAAAGTTTGGATTCTTGTCCCGGCCTGTGCAGTGACTTTCATTATCGTTTTTGCCAGTTCCGCCTATTATGGGCAGGGCCCGCTGTGGGCGCTTCTCGAATTCGCCATGCTGGCTGCATGCCTGCAAATCGGTTACATGACCGGGCTGCTTGCAGGTGTCACTCTGAGCAAGTATCTCAGAAAACCCCGCGAATCATCGTGTCCGGCTGCGCCAATAGCGGCGGCACGCCACCGGCAACCTTTTTAAACACGCTTTCCAGAAACAGGGCCTATCAATAAATTGTTTTTTTGCCTGACTTTTGACGAATATTAATAGATAAATCTTTCCGGATCGGCCAAGCTTAATATTTCATTTGCCGTTTTGGACCAATGGATTTGCGTGGACCCAGCGGGATTAGTGCCGCGCCCTCCCGGGCGTTGGCCCGCGTGCCGCCGAATCCGGCACTTTCCTCACTTCCGGGAAAGCCCCTAGCGCGCTCCCCCGTCAAATTGCCGGCCGCCCTCGCCTTTCTCTCCGCTTATGGTGTCGATTCGGGATTATTGCATTCGGCGGCCGAGGAGGCATGCCGGCAAGCCGTTGCGCCGGAGGCCGCTTTGCTCGCGAGCGGGACGGTCCGGGAGAGCGTCTTTTATCGCTGCCTTGCGCACTATCTTGGCGTGGCCTTTGTCGAAGGTGACGTGATGCTCGGAGCCGGAGCACGGTATCCCTATGCGATTCATAGCGGGATCGCACCCCTCGACGGGCGCGGCGGCTACCGCTGGCTTTCGGCGCCGCGCGGCCAAATGCTGGCGGAGCTTTTGGCCCGCGCCCGGCGGGGCGAATGCTTTTCGATGGACCTCGCGATCACGACGCCGTCGCATATGTCCCGCTTATTGTGTGCGGGCGCGACTTCAACGGTCCTGTGGGAGGCGAGTCTCGGTCTCGCCAATCTCGATCCGAGTCTTTCCGCGAAAGCGGGCGCAAGTCCGGCGCAATGCGCTTTTGCCATGGCGGCCACGAGTGCCGCCAGCTTTGCATTTTGCCTGACGCCGGAGCCGGCCCTCGCCTTCGTCTCTTTAGCGATGACCTGTTTTTTCCTGGCCTCGATATGGCTTCGCCTTTTTGCCGGAGCGGCGAGTACGGCTGGCGGCCGGGAGCCGTACCGCCCCCGTGTCGAGGACCGCCGGTTGCCGGTCTATTCGGTCGTCGTCGCACTGCACCGGGAGGCACGCGTCGTGCCGCAACTCATCGCCGCGCTCGACGCGATAGACTATCCGCGGAGCAAGCTCGACATCAAGCTCGTGATCGAGCATGACGACCATGCGACGCGGCATGCGATCGAGGCTTTGCACCTGCCCGCCACCTATGAGATCGTCGTCGCGCCGGCTGGCTGGCCGAGGACGAAACCCCGTGCGCTGAATATCGCCTTGCCCCTCGTGCGCGGCGAACTCCTCGTCGTCTTCGATGCCGAAGACGCCCCCGCCCCAGGACAATTGCGCGAAGCGGCGGAGCGGTTCTTGCGCTCCCCGCGCGAGCTTGCCTGCCTTCAGGCGCGGCTCGCGATCGACAATATCGAGGATTCCTGGCTAACCCGGCTCTTCGCCGTTGAGTATGCCGTTTTGTTCGATGTGTTGAACCCTGGCCTTGCTGAGCTTGGCCTGCCGCTGCCTCTCGGCGGGTCGTCCAATCATTTTCGCACCGGGGTTTTGCGCGAAGTCTGCGGCTGGGATGCCTGGAACGTGACCGAAGATGCCGATCTCGGCCTTCGTCTCGCCCGCTTCGGCTTCCATATCGGCATTTTGCCATCGAGCACGCAGGAAGAGGCACCAGCCCGGCTCGATGCCTGGCTGACGCAGCGCCGCCGCTGGTCGAAGGGCTGGATGCAAACCTTCATTACGCTTACCCGCGATCCCCGCCGCCTCATCTGCGAGCTTGGCGCCGCCAACAGCCTGGCGCTTGCCTTGACGATGACTGGCTTGGTGATCGCGCCGCCGCTCTGGCCATTTTTTGCCTGGCTCTTCGTCCATGATCTCCGCGCCGGTCTGCCCTCGCCCGACTCCGCCCTCGCTCTGATGGAGGCGGTGCTATGGATGTCGGCTTGTCTATTCGGGGCAGGGTCCATCCTATGGCTCGCGCTGCTTGGCATGAAGCGGCGCAAGCTGCTTGGTCTTTGGCCTTATCTGCCGCTGCTCTTTCCCTATTATCTGCTGACCTCGGCCGCGGCTTGGCTGGCGCTCTATGATCTTATTCTGCGGCCCTATCATTGGCACAAGACCGAGCATGGCCTCGCCAAGACCTCGCGGCAAGCCATGCTGACGCTCGCGGCGCGGGCCGCGGCGGCGAAAGCCAATCTGCTGTGAGGGGATGGATCGAAACCCACATTCCAGATCTTTTTTGCGTCGGCGGCAATCGTACCAAAGTGTTTCACGTGAAACACTTTGGTACGATTGGGGCCTCAAACCTTACAAGCCCACAGACAGCGGTTCCGTCTGCAATCTTGTATGATCGGCCAAAATTTCGCGACCATTGCGGGAGGGCGGCAGCGGCGCCGCGATGGACTGCTTAGTTGCCGAAGGCTTGCGCAGATGTAAGGTTTAACGGAATCACGGGCGGTACATGGGATGCCCGAAGCGCCGCCGCATGGCCGCGTCCGTCACCGGCTTCCGCGCAGGGCCTCATGACTCAAACGATGAATTGTTCGGTCTGCGGCCAGGTCTTAGTTTGAATTTCTGCTTTGCGTCCAGAGGGGACCAAAAGTCTTCCAAGTTTTCGGAGGAAAGGCTATAATTTGACTATGACAAAGCTCCTCGAACAGGCTGTTGAAGCCGCCCGCGCTCTGCCCCCTGAAATGCAGGACGCGCTTGCTCGGATGCTCCTGCAATTTGCCGGTGAAGATCAGCCGGTGATCCAACTGACGGCCGAGGAAGAATCCTCGTTTGAAGCATCCCTTGCACAGGCTGACCGAGGCGAGTTTGCGACGGACGAACAGATACGCGCCATCTGGGCGAAGCATGGCTTGTGAAGCTGCGCTATACCCTTCGCGGTGCTGCCGAACTTGATAAAGTTCTGGTTACTATCGAGGAGCGCTCGCCGCAGGGTGCCCGTCACGTACAGGCGCGTATTCAGGCCATCATTAATCTCTTATTGCAGTATCCCTATGCAGGCCAGCCTACAAGCAAGGGACGCTTGCGCCGCGTGGTGGCTTTCCCCTATCCCTACCTGATTTTCTTAGCTTGGCTTACCGAGGAATATGAGAAATCGGAATTCCGACACACTTGGTCGACGACAATGGAAGTCCTCATCACGGTGTTTGTCTTCTGTGAATTGGGAATTGACGTTTTGAAGCCAGTTGGCCTGATTCATCAGTGATCCGTCGCCGACGATTTCGAGGCTTGCGCTATGACCACACCGTCTTTTCTTTCCCTTTTCCCAACGCCACAAAACTTGTTGGCATTGACGCCTGAAGACCTTGGTGGCGCGATTATCGAAGTTGTCCCGCCGCTCATCCAAAATGGAATGTTCAATATTCACTCGCTCCTGAATCCCCTCTACCAACCCCGTGGCCCATCCTATCCCCCAGAATCGCGGCGTCCCGTCATGATTGCGTTTACGGAGGCACTTTCTTGGCTAATCACGCACGGACTCATTGTCATTGATCCGGAGCAACCTGCGGTCTGGTATAGGATAACTCGCCGCGCTGCCGACCTATGCACGCGGTCTGACGTAGAAGCTTTCCGCAAAGGGCGTATCCTGCCCGACGACCTTCTGCCCGCTCTCTTTACTCAAAAGGTCGTGCCGCTATTCCGTCGCGGTGATTACGACGTTGCGGTCTTCCAAGCTTTCAAAGAGGTCGAAGTCGCAGTCAGGAAAGCGGCCAACGCAAAAAATGCAGGCTATCCCAATTCCGACGTTGGCACTACCTTGATGCGCAAGGCGTTTCATCCTGAAAACGGGCCGCTCACCGACATGGCGGTTGTGCCCGCTGAGCGTGATGCCGTGATGCACTTATTCTCCGGTGCTATCGGGCATGCAAAGAACCCAACGAGTCATCGAGACGTAGCCATCACCGCCCAAGAGGCCGCGCGGCTTATCATTTTCGCTAGCCATCTTCTCGACATTGTCGAGCAACAGGCCGAAAAGCCGTTTTCGAGTGTTGGCGTTTCAATAATAATTCGCAATCCCAAGTGAGTATCGCAGAGTTTCCATATTGCCGCTTACGCGAATCTGCGCCGCACAATCCACTGTAGCGAATGGCGGCTCCGCATCATGAGCAGAGATTCAAACTGCTACACTCCCGGTCGGCGCGGAGGCTTGCTTCTCTGAATGAGTTAGTCACAATGGATCTCTCTGCATGTGCTTCTAAATCGCGCACGACAATTCGCATATGCGTCAGAACGATGCTCTATTGGCTCGCTTTCGGCATCCCTCCTACAATAAGGGACCAGATCGTGGATGCACTCCGAATAATGGGTGCATCTGGCCAGGTTGAATCTCCGTTCTGCTAAGGCCGACGCTGTCATTATTACCGAGAACGTGCACAAAGACATGACAAGAAGCGCGCGCATTTTTTCTCTCACTTCACATTCTCTGGTGTTTCGAAGCTGAAACCGCGCCAGCGAAGGCTGATCCAAATTACTAGTCTATCCCAAGTCCCGAAGAGAACGACCCATCGGCC
>PLUZ01000260.1 GCA_003162995.1 Methylocapsa sp.
CTCCTCGCCCTCGTCGAGAGTTTCGACGCGACCTATTGTTCCGCCTATCCCCAGCAGATCACCAATCTTTGGCCAGAAGACGCCCATTTGAATCTCGCCTGGATGAGCTATGTCGCGCCGCGCTTCGCATCCCTCTTCACACCGCCGCCCACCGCCATCGCCGAGCGCACGCCACAAGGCGGTCTGTTGCTGTCGGCAACGCAAGAGACCTTTAGGGTGGATAATCCCGCCCATCTCGCCGCCGCCCAAGACATCCTCAAAGCGCTGGCCCCCTTCGAGGCGCTGCCCTGGCCGCCTGACGCCACGCTGGAATGAGAAACGCTTAGCACGGAAGCGCAGATGGCGGTTTGGCATAATAACTTCAATGTGAATCGCTAAGCTAAAAACCGCTCCCGGAATTGAAGTTCTTAAGCAAAAGAGCGGCCCGAATATCGACCGAACCAGCAGAAATCATTAGTCTTTCGCGTGTTGAAGTTCTAAATCAAAACCGACAACAGATGTGGTTCATCCCAGGAACAACCGGCTGTTCGGGCGTGTCTCAATGACCGCGCCCCTTTATTTCGAGTCCGGAAGCCTTAACCATTTGATTTCGAAGGCCACCCTACCTCTCGCCACTCTGTTCAGACCGGCCCTGGGTGCGCCGAAGCATCGCAGAGGGGCAAAGTGTAAAAACAGTTGCTGAAACGTCACGCGAATGCCAAATACCGGCGCTGGAACGAGGCAAGCTCGCCCCGAGCCAAACGGCCGCCTGAGCCAAGCGCATATCACCAAGGTCCGGAGATAGCTCTCATGGTTCAGGCTTTGTTTTGAACAAGAGTTAACACAAGCATAGGAGGTTACGCCATGATAGAAGTCAGCTCTNNCCGCAAGCTGCGTTGAAAAGTGCAAGGCGGACGAAAAGCAATGTCTTCACGATGGCAGTTCAGAGGAATTGTGCGATTATGATTCCAAAGCCTGCCAAAAGGCATGCAGCGCGGGTAAATGATCTCTAGCCGTCGTTTTGAACCCCTCCATGCGGTGATCGCGATGAGGGTTCAAGAAGTAACGGGCTGTCCATCATTTTGTTGCCAAGGGTGATGCGGAACGGGCGCTGGTTCCGCATGGCGGTTTTCGTCTTTCTCTATGAATTTCGCATTTGTTATGAATAAAGCGAAGGTTCCGAGAAAAAACGAAAATTTTGAGAAAACTCATGGGCCGCTATGTGCGGCCCATGGTGTCATCCAAAGCCATTCGATCTACGCCATGCAAGATCAGGGGCGGGCGCAAAGTGGCCCAAGCCTCATCATGCCGCAAGCCTTCCTTCGCTACGCCCGTGCGCTGATCGGGACGTAGTCGCGCTTCGGCGCACCGACGTAGAGCTGGCGCGGACGCCCGATCTTCTGACTTGGGTCCTCAATCATTTCCTTCCATTGCGCGATCCAGCCGGCGGTACGCGCCACCGCGAAAAGCACGGTGAACATGGACACCGGGAAGCCCATCGCTTTCAGCGTGATCCCGGAATAGAAATCGATATTCGGATAGAGCTTCTTCTCGATGAAATACTCGTCGCTGAGGGCGATTTTCTCTAACGCCATCGCGACCTCCAGCAACGGGCTATCCTTGATGCCGAGTTCGTTCAAGACCTCGTAGCATGTTCTCTGCATGATCTTGGCGCGGGGGTCATAGTTTTTGTAGACGCGGTGACCAAACCCCATGAGCCGGAACGGATCGTTCTTGTCCTTGGCGCGGGCAATGAACTTCGGGATATTTTCGACCGTGCCGATTTCCATCAACATTTTGAGCGCGGCTTCATTGGCGCCGCCATGTGCCGGACCCCATAAACACGCCACCCCCGCCGCGATGCAGGCGAAGGGATTTGCACCGGAGGAGCCAGCAAGCCGCACCGTCGAAGTCGAGGCATTCTGCTCATGATCGGCATGGAGAATGAAGATACGGTCGAGCGCGCGGGCAAAAACCGAGCTGATCTTATAGTCCTCGCACGGCACCGCATAGCACATACGCAAGAAATTCGACGAATAATCGAGGTCGTTTTTTGGATAGATGAAAGGCTGGCCGAGCGAATATTTATAGGCCATCGCCGCGAGGGTCGGCATTTTGCCGATCAGGCGGAACGATGCGACCATGCGCTGCTTCGGATCCGAAATATCGGTCGAATCGTGATAAAAGGCCGACAGAGCGCCAACGCTCGCACACAGAACGGCCATCGGATGGGAGTCCCGGCGAAGGCCTTGGAAAAACCTGGCCATCTGCTCGTGCACCATTGTATGGCGGGTGATCCTGTAGTCGAAATCCTTTTTCTGCGTTGGGGACGGCAATTCCCCGTAGAGCAACAGATAAGCGGTTTCGAGAAAGTCGCCTTGTTCGGCGATCTGATCGATCGGATAACCGCGATAGAGCAACACACCTTCGTCGCCGTCGATATAGGTAATCGACGATTCACAGCTCGCCGTCGAGGTAAATCCGGGGTCATAAGTGAACATCCCGGTCGAGGCATAAAGCTTGCCGATATCGACGACCGACGGACCGATCGATCCGGTCTTAACGGGCATTGTGACAGTGGTATCGCCGATACTAAAGGAGCCGGTCGTCGCGCTCATGGAGGCTGCCTTCTCTCAAGGATTGCTGAGCCTTACCTAGAGGCAAGGTCAGATGGGCTTTGGCACCGGCATCCGTTCCGGATAGTCCCGATTGATGCGGCGCAGCAACACTATCCTATGCGCGGTTTTCGTCAAGCGTAGGAAAATGGCCTACTTGGTGGCCATTTCGCGCCTTACAAATTTCGCGGCTCCATCGCGGCGTGAGACCGGCTCCTATGATGATGCTCCAAAAACATCACTTGTCAGCGCCGCGCCGTCATGACCAGGAAACAAGACTGGCGCGTGACACGTGCGGAAGCGCAGGCCGCGTATGATTTTGCGAATGCAGGCAACGGTTTCCAGCCGGGCACGCTGCCCGAAGCGAGTGCCGGGCGGTTTGCCTGCCACGATGTCTGTCACGTTATTTCCGGTCTCGACACGACGCTCGCCGGCGACGCGATGGCGGACGCGCGCACGATTCTGTCCTGCAATGACGGGGTCAAACATAACGCGAAAAGCATTGTTCAAGGAGACCGCCTATTGCCAAGCTCTCTGGATTACGATTCTCGAAGTTGCCCCAAAACACTGCCCGGATTTTTCGATTCCGGCACGCCCCAGCACTGCAATCTGGCGCCCGTTAGCAACACGATGAGAAGCTCCCTCCGGAGAGCGATTCGCGCTCTGATGCCGCCTCATCCTCGCCGCAATGGTAAGAAAATATTCAGCCTCAAATGTTCGAATGCGCTTCATTCACGTGCGCGTAAACCGCCGCCCGGTGAATAAATGTTGCGCAGGTTTAGGCCGTGGCTGTGGAGGTTACATGCCGGCATATTTGGGTCGACCAATCAAAACCCTTCTGACTTTGAGCGTCACCGTGGTTTCGTTGACGGCCGTCTCACTTCCGGCTCATGCCGGAGATGGTGGAGCGATCGCCGCAGGGATACTCGGAGGCACCGCGCTTGGCTTTCTTGCGGGAACTGCCGCAGCTAGCCCGCCACCGCCCCCGCCGCCGGGCTATTACGCGCCTGTCTATGCGGCACCGCCCCCGCCCCCGCCGCGCTGCTGGTACCAGCCGCAAGAGGTGTGGAACGGTTACGCCTATGTCATCCAGCAGGTGCGCTACTGCAACTGATGGGCGGCGGGTCCCGTTCCGATTGACTGTGAGCGAGTTCCGCCGAACTTCGCGCCCTTCACTACTGCCGTGTTCCATGCCCGCGAGGCAGAAACTGCCGTTGGCGGCTGCCGGTGAGCTAGAGCATTTTCAAGCGAAGTGGATGCCGGTTCGCGTCAAGAAAATGCGATAAAACAAAACCCCTAGCTCACATTCGGATTCTGCGGAATTTGAGTGTGAGCTAGAACCAATTGGAATGAATTCTTTAATCGGCCGCCAACGGACGATGCGTATATTTCTGTCCTCAGCTTTGGAGGACACATGTCTAAGACTTCGGGTCAATCGATCAGAACCATTCTGGCTTTGAGCGTCACCACCGCGGCGCTGACGAGTTTTTCCATTCCGGCTCGTGCCGGCGGTGAACGCGATGCGATCGCAGCGGGTATAGCCGGAGGCGTTGCCGGCACTATGGCAGGCCAAGCCCTCTCGGGCACAATGCCACCCCAGGGCTATCCACCGCCAGTGCAGCAAGACTGCGTGTGGGAGCAGCAAATGGTGCAGCAGCCCTACCACATCCACATCGGACAGGTGCGCGTCTGCCAGTGACGGCCGGCTCATATACAATGGGAGGGGAGGGCTTGCGCTGAACTGGTCAGCCCCGCCTCTCAACTCGCCTGGTCTTGCAGACGCGCGAGGCTTTCCTCCCGGCCGAGCACCTCTAGAACATCGAAGATTCCCGGCGATGTCGCCCGCCCTGTCAAGGCCGCGCGGAGCGGCTGCGCCGCGTCGCCGAGCTTGATCTTGATCTCAGTGGCATAATCGCGCACGGCGGCCTCGGTGCTGGCGGCCTTCCACTCCGCAAGCGCGGTCAAACGCGGGATCAGCGCGGCGATATGTGTCCGCCCGCCCGCATCAAGAATGCCCAAAGCCTTGGCATCGAGGACGAGCGGCCGGTCCGCGAACAGAAAATTCGCGCCATCCAGGAGTTCGATCAAAGTTTTCGCGCGCTCCTTGAGGCCCGGCATGGCAGCAAGCAATTTCGCTCGCATCGCATCATCGAGCTTTTGCCTGGCCACGGTGCCGTTCGGCAGATGAGTCAGAGCGGCGTCGAGCGCGGCCACGAGGTCCGCGTCCCGGATGGCGCGGATATAATGCCCATTCATGCTCTCAAGCTTCACGAAGTCGAAGCGGGCGGGCGAGCGTCCGACATGCGCGAGATCGAAAGCTTCGATCATCTCTGCTGTCGTAAAAAATTCCTTGTCGCCTTGGCTCCAGCCGAGCCGCACCAGATAATTGCGCAGCGCCTCCGGCAGATAGCCCATGGCGCGATAAGCATCGACGCCAAGCGCGCCGTGGCGTTTCGACAATTTGGCCCCGTCGGCGCCATGGATGAGCGGGATATGCGCCATCACCGGGATGTGCCAGCCGAGCGCCTGATAGATTTGCATCTGTCGCGCCGCATTGGTGAGATGGTCGTCGCCGCGAATGATATGCGTCACACCCATGTCGTGATCGTCGACGACCACGGCGAGCATATAAGTCGGCGTGCCGTCGGAGCGCAGCAGAACGAGATCGTCGAGATCCTTGTTAGCCCAGGCGACGCGCCCCTGCACTTTATCGTCGAGGACGGTTTCGCCGTCGAGGGGAGCCTCTAGCCTGATGACCGGTTTTACGCCCGCCGGTGCTTCCGAGGCGGGGCGGTTGCGCCAGCGTCCGTCATAGCGCGGCGGGCGTCCCTCGGCTCTCGCTTTCGCACGCATCTCATTGAGTTCGTCCGGGGTCGTGTAGCAATAATAGGCGTGGCCCGAGGCGAGCAGGCTTTCCGCGACCTCGCGGTGGCGCGTGGCGCGCTGGAACTGATAGATGACATCGCCATCCCAATCGAGGCCGAGCCAGGACAGCCCGTCGAGAATGGCGGCAATCGCCGCATCGGTCGAGCGCTCGCGGTCGGTGTCCTCGATCCGCAGCAGCATTTTGCCGCCTGCGTGGCGCGCATAGAGCCAGCTGAACAGCGCCGTCCTTGCCCCGCCAATATGCAGAAAACCCGTGGGCGAGGGTGCAAAACGGGTGATCACCGGATCTGGCATAAGCGTTATCCTGCGGCGCGAAACCGTCTAAACAATCTGAAAACGGCCATGAGCCGGTTCGGGCGCCCCGTGTACCATGAAAATTCCGGAACAAAAGGGACGCCGGGAAAAGAGATTCGCCATGCGTTGCGCCGGCGCGGGTGCCTTCGCGCATGTCGTTAAATAAGCTGAACGGCTATATGAGAAGCCCGCAGCGCGTGCCGCCAAGCATCAGCCCCCATCAACGGGATTGATCGCGCGCCTCGGCAATCGCCTCAAGCTTACTCTCATAATGGCCTATGTTGTGATCCTCTATCCCCAGAATTGTCCCTGTTCGCGCAAAATCGATCAGTCCTTTTATCGTCTGCCAGACCCGGACAAAAAATCCCGGCTCATAGCGAAATGGCGACTCTTGAACGTGCGTTGGCAAGAAGCGAGGATCGCCTGAATGTTGATAGAACGTTGGAATAGGAAGATGGGGAGCAAAAATCGGAACTTGCGGAACGAGATCCGCATCGTTCACAAGCCGGTAGCTCGGAGGCTTTACCCAAGTATCAAAATATTTGTTCCCAACCCTTGGAGAGCCAAAGGTGTAGCACGCTGCGATGCGGTCGGAAGCGAAGACGGCAGTTGCGATTTGCGCCAGCGCACCGCCAAGCGAATGGCCTGTGATATAAATCGGGCGCTGATCTTGGTCCGCCACATTCGTTGGCACGAATATTTCGTGCAGCGAAGTCTTGCTCATGTCGGCCTTGAGCGCATGGAACGCCTTATAAAATCCCTCGTGGACCAGAAGTTTTGGATTTGTCCCGGGCGGGGGTGCAACATATCGACTTGGATATTTGTATCCCAATTTCGAGCGCTCTTGGTCCCGCGAAACGCGATCACAATGCCGTCCCGGCTTTCAACGATATAGGCCCATCCATCGTAAAGCTCATTGTTAAAATAGGTGATCTTTTCGAAGCCAAGTTCGGCAAACTCCTCGGGTATCGGCGCATTCGGCGGCGGAAAAACATTGCCTTGCGGAAAGTCGTAAGCCAACCTAGAGAGCTTTGCCATGAGGGCCGCCGCGCGGTCGGAGTAAGCGGCGCGGAGAAATGGAAGCGAGGCGAGCGTAATCGGCGCGGTCCCGCGTGATTGAACTTCGGTCATTTGTTTCCCCCGCTCGCTGTTTTTAATCCGCATAAGTTGGCGAAAGTACCAGCCGTCCCCGCCTAGAGCATGATCTGTAGAAAAGTTGCAGACTTTTTGGAAAAGATCATATGAGAAAATAAAGAGAGTATGATCATGGCCGATTCATCTCGAAGCGATCAAGGTCTAATCTAACCCCCACACTCGCGCGCTTTCTTGCCTATGGCCAGTTTACGGCTTGCGCTTTGATCCAGGCAGACCCATTAACCCGGCGGGTGCCGGACAAGCGTGGCTTGCAGTCTGGTCACAGGAGCAAACCGGTTTCATGACTTTTCTCATCATTATTGCCCGGGCCGCCGGTCTTTGCGGCGTTCTCGGCATTATCATTCTGTCGCTCGTCCCGGGCGTCGATCGGCCGCACACGGGCCTGCCCGGCGAGGTTGAGCATTTCATCGCCTACGGCTTGACCGCCTCGGCCTTGGCGCTGGGATTCCGGCCGCTGGCGTTCCGGGTCGTTCTCGCGATCGGACTGTCGCTCCTAGCGGGATCGATGGAGATTTTTCAGTATTGGGTGCCTGGGCGGCACCCGGCGATCACCGACGCCATTGTCAGCAGCTTGGGCGGCCTCTTGGGATTAGCTATCGGCGGCCTCCTGTTCGAACTCGCCACCCTTGCCACCAAGAAGCGCCGTCCCCTCGGTGAATCGCCCGGGCCGGTGCAATAAAGCCGTCGCGAAGCCGAGTGAAAACGATTTGCGGAGCGAACGCTCAAGCGACATTCGGACCAAAGTGTGCTTTATTGCCGTCCAAGTTTTCCATGTGAAAACGGCTGGACCACGGAGGCTGTCATGACCGTCCGATATCTCGCAAAGGAAGAGTGGACTCCTTTTTTCAACTATATTTCGAAGACGCTCTCTGGCTCCCAGGCGGAAATCGATGTGGGATCGCTTGCGCTCGGCGGCCACGTGCAGGCCGATTGGATACCGTTCATCGGTCTCGTCTATGATCCAAAGGACGATTTGGTCGAAGTGGCTCTTGAGGGGCTCGACCATTTGATCCGCAGCCCGCGCGAGATCCAAGTCGAGGAAGGAAATGGGCAGCTGGTAAGTATTGAAATCATCGATGCGCAGGAGGATCACCAGATCATCAAGCTCAAGGAGCCTTTGCTGCTTCCCGCCCCGCAGAAGTGAGCGTGTGGCAAAGCTCTATGCGCACCTGTCTAGGAGCACGTCGTTAAAGCCTCGCCCTCATCCTGAGGAGCAGGCTGAGCCTGCGTCTCGAAGGATACGCCGAATCGAAAATCGAATCCTCGAAGGGTAACCGCATGCTGAGCGATGGAACAAAGTCCTAATATTTGCCGGATTTGACCACGAGCCAAATCACTATGAACCCGAGGATACAGCTGACCACAAAGACGGTGAGCCCCGTAATCGTCATTCCCCACAAGAAACTGGAGCTGACGATCAGGGCTGCGAGCACCGAACCAACTGCAATGTTGCGATCGCTAGACCCAAGCAGCTCGCCTCTCTCGAACACTTGCTTGCGCACTTGCGCTGCCCGTGCTTCCGCCTGCTTGCGTTCTGTAATATTGGTCCAGAATCCGACAATTTCCTTGGGCTGGCCGTCAGCTTTCCGCAAGAGGCTCGCCTCGTCCTGTATCCAAAGGTAGTGGCCGTCCTTGGATCGAAACCGGTACTCTTGCACCAACTGGCCCTGGCTCATCAGGAGCGACGTTTTCTTGACAGCGGCTTCCTTGTCATCGGGATGCAGACGTTCGATCCACCAGTCAGGGGCCAGCGCTTCCTCGACTTCGTAACCAAAGATTCTTTTAACGCTGTCACTGACCCATTGGGTGGGAAAACCTTTCGCTGTGATCGCAAGCTCATAAATGACGGTTGGAATGGAATTCAAAATATGGCGCGACCGTTTGTCTGATTTGACCACGAGCGAAATCAATAGCACCCCGAGGCTGCAGCTCAGCGCAAAGAAGGTGAGCCCAATAATAGGCACTCCCCACACCAGGGGCCCTTTCTCTTCAAGGAGCAACAAACCGGAGCCGATGATCAGGGCTGCGATCACCACACGAATCGCAATGCGATTGTTAAACCGGGTCAGCTCGTCCTCGCCGCTGTCGACCTCTAACCTGCTTACTTGCGCTGCCTGTTCTTGCGCCTGCTTGCGATCTGTAATGTTGGTCCAAAACCCAACAATTTCCTTGGGGGGCCGGCCGTCGGCTTCCGGCAAGAGGCTCGCCTCGTCCTGTATCCAAAGGTAGTGGCCGTCCTTGCATCGAAACCGGTACTCTTGCACCAACTGGCCC
This sequence comes from Methylocapsa sp., assembly GCA_003162995.1. Taxonomy (GTDB): domain Bacteria; phylum Pseudomonadota; class Alphaproteobacteria; order Rhizobiales; family Beijerinckiaceae; genus Methylocapsa. Next base: position 9,204 of record PLUZ01000260.1, read on the forward strand.
TGGCTCATCAGGAGCGATGTTTTCTTGACAGCGGCCGCCTTGTCATCGGGGTGCAGACAGTCGATCCACCAGTCAGGG
>PLUZ01000302.1 GCA_003162995.1 Methylocapsa sp.
GGTGCTCACCGGATGAATACGGTAGCGCGGCCATGCGGGACGCTTCACTAACCGGAGGGGGCTGCGGCCGGCGTCGGCGATTTTTTGCCCGAGCGCGCAGGTCTCTGACGACAAGACGGAGCTCGCGGTGTACCGGCGCATTGGGATAACTGAGGCGCCCTCTAACTGGTTGTCTTTCGACCTGGCCCGGGCCGTTGCCGCCGATGCGTACACCCACACCCGTTTTGCCTCTCGCCGAGTTCCCGCACCCAGAATGGTTGCGCGCTCATCCTAGGGCCGGGTCATCCTGGCCCAAAGGCGGGGTGCAGTTAACTCTGCCTCGCTTAGAGAGATCTCACCCGGATTACATCCCACTCCCCAATTTTCGCGTTTATGTGCGCTGTCGTCTGCGCTGATGTCATAAGTCATTCTGCCGGTTGTGGGGTTTGGTGACCAAATGGTGTTGATAACTGCACGCCTTTTGGGAATCGCTTGCTCGATGCGAATACACAGCTCGAGATCAATCAGGCCCGCCATCCAAAGTTCAAATACGTCCTTAGCCAATACCTTATCTTTTTCATCCAACCGGCGGTGCCATTCTACTTTGTCGTACACATTTTGCGCTTTTCGTTTCGTAGATCGCATAACTCACCCTCCATTACACGCGCGGCCTTACCCCTTAACTCCCTTCGCAATAAGCCAATCATTTCGGGCGGCGCCCCAGAGTGGGTTAGCCAGGCTCATCCGGCGGATCAGATCACGGATCTCGGTGTTCATCTGGGGGCCGTCCCAGATGACATGATCGCCACCGCCGGTAGAGCCGGAATGTCCGTCGTCAGAGTTTTTGAGACAGACTGCGGTGTGATCAGATTGACCCAAGGCTGCTGTTCACGTGGGCCACTTCTTTCCCGATCGAGGAACTACGCTCACCGCTTGATCTAGAGCCCGCGTGAAACGTTTGATTGTCATGCGTTTGAGCGAAGCCCAGGGGAGAGGGCGCAACGCTGAAGCCCAGGGCAAGAACCCGGGCTTCTAACGACGCCAAGGTTTAGTAAAGTTCAGCTCAGGCGGCTATGTTTAACGGGTTTGCGCCCCGCGTCTTGAGTAGCTCCGCGGTCGTAAGCGTCACCTTCTGGGCAAGCGCCGCAAGTTGCTTGCTTTGCTCGGACAGCGTCTCGCCCTGCTTACGCACATGTTCTGTCCAAAGTTCTACGAACGCCGTAGGCGAATTCACGCCGGACAACTTCTGGACAAAGTCGAAGGCGGCGTTGGTGTTCGCGCGAGTGAATTCGATGATCTTGTTGTTATAGTCCTGCATACCCTTAACCCCCTTCGAATAGTTGTTTTTAATGAGATCGGCTGCTTCCGTCGCGGCGGCGTTCATTTTGTCGCAGGTTTCTTTGGCTTGCGTAATACCCTTTTCCGCCATCTCGCGGAATGCTTCCGGGGCGTCGTTCTTTGGGATGCCGGCGAGTTTTGGAGCTGTGGTCTCGGTGTTCTTTTCCATGAGGTACTCTTTCTTGAGGGCGCCTTCTGTTGAGGATTTCCTGACGCGGCGCCCTGAGCGCTGGTCCGATCTCTCTGGATCGCAATTTTCGGCACCTTCCGGCGCCCCAACGCGATCGCTTGAGACTTACATATGGGTTAGCAAATGCTGCAGTGCAACATGGCCACGGGGAACTATCCAAATCGATAGCCGAAAAGTCGAGAAAGGTAGGGCAATGAATAGAGCTGATTCGTATCAAATTGACGCACGGCCTGCGTGTCGGAAGAATTGATGCCTTCCTCCTTGCTAGCGTCGCCGCCAAATCGGCCGCTGAAGCCCCGAGCAAGAAAACGATGAAGATGACAACGAGGATGGTTCCGAACAGATTCCCCAGATGGCGTGAATAGTAGAAATTTTCCGGCTTCCCTGGAAAGCCGGACCCGAGGTGCCGATTTTGGGCAGAGCCGCCTACTAAGCGGAATATAGGGCTTAAAATATTTGATAGGCAAGGCGGGACCAGGAGCGGCACGCCGCACGCTGCATGAGGAACCGCACGGATGAGGGCGAGCGCACTATTTCGGCACCGTGCTTGACGATTTGGCACCAGGTTTTGCCTAATCAAACCAGTGAAAAGTCCGTCTGTCCAAGCCAGTTCGGGAGGTTCAGCGGTCGGGTTAGAGCGATCAGAAAGCGCTCGCCCCATGATTCAACATCGTTTGTCATCAGCACCTGGAACAACGCGTCGTGACGTCCGCGGCGCTCATCCAGCGGCATCGCAAGCGCCTGCGCGATAGCAGACCCAACCGATTCAGGATCGTACGGATTGACGAGAAGCGCTGCTTCGCATTCGACGGCTGCCCCCGCAAATCGCGACAGAATGAGGACCCCTGGATCCTCGGGATCCTGGGACGCCACATATTCCTTGGCAACAAGGTTCATTCCATCACGCAGCGGGGTAACAAGGCCGACATCAGCGGAACGATAGAGGCCCACAAGTGCGGATCGGCTGTGGGCGCGGTTCACATAACGGATCGGCGTCCAAGACGCCTCACCATACTTCCCATTGACGCGCCCTGCCGTTTCGTCGATGTGGCGTTCCATATCGGGCGTATTCTCGAATTTCCGAGCGGCTTTTGGGGGTAATCTGCAGATAGGTCACCTTTCCTCGCCAATCGGGATGGGCCGAGAGAAAGCGATCGAAGGCTTCCATCCGCAGCGCGATGCCTTTGGAATAATCCAGGCGATCGACGCCAATGATCATAACGCGCCCGGCCAAGCTCTCCACGACGTCCCGCACGAAAGGCGAATGCACCGCACGTCGTGCAAGCCGATTGAGTTGCGCCGTCTCGACACCAACCGGAAAAATACCGATGCGGACCATCCGGTCCGCCGCTTGGAATGTGAACGGATCGCGGCTCAGCATTCCGCATTCCTTCCGCAGATAGCGCGCGAAATTTGCAGCGTCGATTTCGGTCTGAAAACCTACGAGGTCGTAATGACCCATGGCCGGAATGAGATGTTCATGATTCGGAGGTGCTGTCAGAAGCTCTGGCGGTGGAAACGGGATATGGTGAAAAAACCCGATTTTGTTGCGGTGCCCGCCATCCCGAAGTGCCTTGGCCAACGGCAGCAAGTGATAATCATGAACCCAGACAACGTCGTCGGATTGCAGAACCTTGTGCAATTCCGCAGCGAAGCGCTGGTTAACCCGCATATAGCCGCTGAGATCACGGCGAGAGAATTCCGCAAAATCTAGTCGGTAGTGCAAAATCGGCCAGAGGACTCTATTAGCGTACCCATGATAATATTCCTGGTAGTCCTCTTCGGCTAGATCAATCAGCACGTAGGTTTGATGACTGTGCTGAACCGTGCGGACCGTCACATCTGATGCGGCAACGACCCGACCGCTCCATCCCAACCAAATCCCGGGGTGTCGCTTCAGAACCGGGCGGATTGCGACTGCGAGCCCGCCCGCTCGGCTTGCGCCGTGGCGGCTCGGGACCGCGACACGATTTGAGACGACGACCAGCCGGGCCAAAGTTACCCTCCAGCTGCAGCTCATGGTGGGCCCTAAAGCAACCCAGTCAAAGCTGGAGTTTAGGCCAGAACAACCGCGGAAAAGCGACGCGGGCCGGGGAGCACCGGAACCGCCGCTTCGAGCCTCCTCGTCCCGCTCTGGCAACCCAAGACTCGTGAGTGCAATGCTGCGATAGGCCGCACCTCAGCAAAGGCCAAGAATCTGATCCCTCGAACGGGGCGTGAGCAATTGCTGCAATTGTGGAAAAGTTAATGTGCGCTAAGGAGTGTGTTGTTTCAGTGACAGCCGATACGGGCATTTTGAAATATCCTGTTGCTCACTCTCCCAAGAATTTGGAGAGGAACAGGGGGGGACGAGGATGGTTAGGGTTAAGCGCCTTCTTAACATATTGCCTGCGACTTGGGGTGCCGGTTGTACGATGCTCAGCTCGCTCCTACTTGGAGGTTGTACCGAGTCTCTTTACCTGACGACGCCGATTCCGATCAACGATGATCGCTACGAATTGATTGCACCCTACGTCACTGAAGTAAACACGAAGTTTACCGTTCAAATTATCCAAGTACCGGGGAAGGATCCCACTACCCCTGCGACAACTACTGCGACGATCGGTGTAATTCCGGTCCCGGTATCACGCGCTTATCTCTATTTGGCGAAGAATTCACTCTTCAGCGACACTGTCAATGTTAGCGTTGGCAGCGACGGCCTGCTGACCAGCTCCGACTCCTCGTCGGCCCAGCAGGTCACTGCAATCCTTACCGAACTCGGCCAGACCGCGGGAGCGATCGCTCTCGGCCCATTTTACGCCGCGACCGGCGTTCGATCCCACCGGAAGGAACCGACGCTTGGAAGTCCTGGGCCTGCTTAGATGCTATCAAAGAACGTGCCCCTATTTTTAAAGCGTTTAACTTTGATGGCGCCAAAACATATCCTGTATACTCTGCTCCAGCTAAGCTACTGGTTACAACGGAAGGTCAGCCATCGATAGCAAGACCAGCTGTTAATATTACTATGCAGCTCGATGTTCCACAAGGAATTCCATATCGACAAGCAACAACAGACTATCCGAACAATGGATTGGTTGCTTACTATCCAGTTTCAGCCGTCGCTACACTTAAATGTAGCGTCAACAAAGCAATTGCTCACGCCCCGTT
>PLUZ01000363.1 GCA_003162995.1 Methylocapsa sp.
AGGAGAGTCGCATGCAAAGGCTCGTCGCCGGGTTCATTTGGATTGCCCTTCTGCCGCTGTCTCTTCCCGCAGCCGCAAAACCCGCCTCCGCAAAGCCGGAGAGGGTACCGGTATTCGACGTTGCGCCCTCATGCCTGCAAGCGCGCGAGTATGCTGGCGTCAATAGGAATCTAACCTATCAAGGCTGTATGAAGGACGAGAATGATGCGCGTGCCGAGCTCGTGCGAAAGTGGGCGCATTTTAACGCAAGAGACCGCAAGGATTGTGTCGCGCAAGGCGCCAGCCCAATGCCAAGCTATGTAGAAATCTTGACGTGCCTCGAAATGAGCGAAGAGGCCAACATTTTATATAATCCGGATGGCACCGCCCGGGCAAATCCCGACAGATCGATTCGGGGGCTAACTGGGCCAACTTTGCCGGCGCCTTCTGGCAATTTGCCGGCGCCCTCCGCGCCACTTGGATCTGAAGGCGTTCCGAAATCGGAGGAAACTCCGCCCGCGCCAAAATCAGTTGAATAGGCAAATTACATAAGCTTCGAATTAAGCTGTTTTTTTGGAATAGAAATTCCATGATTTTATGAAATGATTAGATTTCGAATCTATGGAAATCCTATACATGCGAGGCTATCCGTCAGAACGATAGCGGAAGAAGTGATGGCGGAAGAGTAACGCTAGAAAAAAGGGGCGAAGATATTGAAAATCTCCGCCCCTTTGAGTCCTGTCCATAACTTATTCTCTAGCCTTGCCTTCTCCACGAAGACTTCACCACATTGTGGTGATGGGGCTACAGAACAAGCGTCCTCCCAAGACTTGGACTACTGCGCCGAACTTATAACGGCTTCGGCCTTAAGCGGCTTACAGTTGGAACTTAGCTCACGTCAAAGGCAATGTCACGCACAATTAGGCAGAATGTCTCCCTGGAGGCACAAATGTGAAAATATTTTCGAGTGGTGCGGATTTTTGAGCTGGTGGAATTTTTTTGCGACGCGAGGCGCAGGAACCTATAAACGGTCCTAATGTCGCGGGAAAAGCCATGACGAAAATACCGTTAGAGACGCTGCCTCATTCTTCGCAAGGAAATAGCCCGGCCATTAATCTCGGAGGTCCAGGTCTTGGCGGGCGCATTCGCAATTGGTTCCTGACAGGGGTAATTGTCGCCGGTCCGCTTGCGACGACCGTCTACATCGTCTGGTGGGTTGTCGATACCATCGACAATTGGGTCAAGCGCATCGTCCCGGTCAGCTTTTGGCCGGATCGTTTTTTGCCGTTCCCATTGCCTGGCTTCGGCGTAATTTTCGCTTTTCTCGCACTAACGCTTTTGGGATTTCTTGCCGCCAATCTCGCGGGCCGCACCCTCATCAGGCTCGGCGAGGCGTTGCTTGCGCGCATGCCAATCGTGCGCTCGATTTATAAAAGCGTGAAGCAGATCTTCGAAACCGTATTCTCTCAATCGGGCACGTCCTTTCGCAAGGTTGGTATGATTGAGTTCCCGGGCAAGGGGACATGGTCACTTGTGTTCATTTGTACGTCACCGGCCGCATCTATCGCCGCGCATCTACCGGACGAGGAACATGTTTCGGTTTTTTTGCCATGCACGCCCAATCCGACGACAGGTTTTTATTTCTTTTTGCCGGCGCGCGATGTGATCGAACTTCAAATAAGCCCGGATGATGCGGCCAAGCTGATCGTCTCATGCGGTGTCATCCAGCCTGACACCCACGCGGTCATCGCGGAAATCGGCAAGAAGCACGAGCGTGTTCCGGCATAAGCCCCGCGCCGGGATGGCAAACGCGACGAGCCTCGGAGCGGCCTAAGTTGAAACGATCGCGGTCCNNTCATGTTCTAGCGTTTGACCTCCCGCATGGGGGTGGCTAACAGGAAAGTGCGTCGCGGATATGCCGCGCCCTTATTTGACCGAGCGGATGCTCCATGGCTGTTTACACCGAAGTCAATGAAGCGGAGCTTGCCAGCTTTCTTGCCGATTATGATCTTGGCCACGTTCTGGCCTTGAAAGGAATTGCCGAAGGGGTTGAGAATTCCAATTATGTCTTGCACGTCGACGCCGGCTACTTCATCCTGACGCTCTATGAAAAGAGGGTCGACGAAAGAGACCTGCCGTTCTTCCTCGGGCTCATGGAGCATCTGGCAGCTCATGGGCTGAATTGTCCGCAACCAGTGCGCAACCGGCATGGCAGTGCGCTCGGCAGGATCGCAGGCCGCCCGGCGGTGATCGTGACTTTTCTTGAGGGCATGTGGCATGGATGCCCAAGCGTCCGCCGTTGCGCCGCCGTGGGCGAGGCGCTTGGCAAGCTGCATCGGTCCGGCGCCAACTTCGCCGGATACCGCCCCAATGCCTTGGGCCTCGACGCTTGGCCAGCCCTCTTTGAAGAGGCCCGCGCCCGTGCCGATGAAGTGCGGCCAGGCATTGCCGAGGAAATAGCGAAAGAGTTGACTTTTCTTACCGGAAGCTGGCCGCGCGATTTGCCGCGCGGCGTCATCCACGCCGATCTTTTTCCAGACAATGTGCTGTTCGTTGGCGATGAATTATCCGGGCTTATCGATTTCTACTTCGCCTGCACGGATGAACTCGCATATGATGTCGCGATCTCGCTCAATGCTTGGTGTTTCGAACCGGATGGTTCCTTCAACATCACCAAGGGATTGGCTTTTTTTAACGCCTACGAGGGCGTGCGCAAGCTAACCGCCAGCGAAATCGAAGCGTTTTCAATTCTGGCGCGCGGTGCCTCGCTTCGCTTCGCCCTGACACGCCTTGTCGATTGGTTGAATGTTCCGGCGGATGCTCTGGTGCATCCCAAGAACCCGCTCGAATATTTCGACAAATTGTGCTTTCACCGGAAAATCACCAGCACGCGCGAACTTGGTTTGTTGCGGTGAACGGCTTAGTTGCGATTTGGACCGACGGGGCCTGTTCCGGCAATCCAGGCCCTGGAGGCTGGGGCGCCATCCTCACCTGCGGGGGCCATGTCAAAGAACTTTATGGTGGTGAAGCCGCTACCACAAATAACCGCATGGAACTAACCGCCGCGATCGCGGCGCTAGAGGCGCTGAAGCGGCCATCCGAGGTGCATCTTCATACGGATTCGAATTATCTCAAGGGCGGCATCACCACATGGATCGATGCTTGGAAACACAACGGCTGGCGCACCGCCGATAAGAAACCTGTCAAAAATGTTGAACTATGGAAAAGGCTCGATACGGCGGCCGCACCCCACACCATCGATTGGCGCTGGGTCAAAGGTCATGCCGAGGATGTCATGAATGAACGCGCCGACGCGCTCGCGCGAAAGGGCATGGCGGCGTTCAAATAGGGCTGACATCTTTGACGGTGCTTCGGCGTATATCAAGATTTGAAGCAGCACCAAGGAACAACTTCATGATCTTCCAAATCAACCCGCTCGTCGCAATGGGCGTGCTCGCCTCCACCGCGGCGACAGATTCGGCTTATGTGTTCTTCAATGCCGCTGTCGCCGGCAGACGGCGCGTGTGGGCCGCGAACTGGAGCGCCATCTGGTATCTTCTGTCCGCCTTTGCAGTCATCAGCTATACGGAAAACGCCGTCTACGTCCTGTTTGCGGCCATGGGTTCGTGGCTTGGCGCATTCGCCTCAGTCACATGGCTGGGACGCGGTCGTACCGGAGATGCGATGGAGCGCCATAATCCGCCATGAAGGCGAGGGATTATAGCTGATTGAGCAAAGTCTCCGCGCTCGAAGTTTCGACCTTGCCAGCTGCTGTTTCGACGTTGAGTTTGCGTAAGACGCCATTGTCGACAAGCATCGCATAGCGTTGCGACCTTAGCCCGAGCCCGCGAGCGGTAAGATCGAGGGTAAGCCCTAGCGCGCGGGCGAAATCCCCATTACCATCGGCGAGAAAAATGATCTTACCTTCGGCTCCGGCGTGTTTTGCCCAGGCATCCATAACAAAAACATCATTGACGCTGGTAACGGCGATGGCGTCGATTCCGCGTGCCCTGAATTCATCGATGTTGCCGAGAAAACCGGGCAGATGGCTTTTGTCACACAATGGGGTGAAAGCCCCAGGCACGCCGAAAAGCACCACTTTGCGGCCCTGGAAAATCTGATCGGTTGTCTGCACTTCCGGGCCGTTTTCGGTCATGACCGTAAAATTTGCCTGGGGGAGTGAATCTCCGTTCTGGACCGCCATTGTTGCTCCTTACAGCCATCAAGGCTTGTTGATGCGCGAAACCGCCGCCACGATCAAGAGCGCTTTAGTCCATGATCGCTTCAAGCTGACCAGCTTGAACATTCGTCATGGAGTGGAGGCGGCATCGAGGTCAACCGCGAACTCGTAACTTTGCCGCTCACTCTTCAATGTCAGGGTCACGGGGACGGGTATCTTGTTTTCCAATTGGCTGTTTGCTTGCGGTTGTTCGACGGCAACGATCAAGAACTCGTCCGGGCGGCTCGATTTTCGTGTCTCGAAATACCAGCCCGGCGGGGCTTCCGCGAAAAGATCCTGGGCTTCGCTCTGTGTTGAGAGTTGCCAAGTCGGGGAAGGCGCCGTTTTGTCCCGATGGATCGCCACTTTGGCGTCGCGTTGTCGCGGCGTGAGGCGCAGTGGCACTTCGGCTTCGGCGGCGGCGAGGGCGGTTGCTTCCGGGCTGGTGGCGCTGGCCTCTTGGTTTGGATCGAGGGTAAGCCTCGCCTCGGCTTTGACCGGGAGGCATATCTTGGCGCAAACCGCATAGGATAGATGTACGGCCAAAAGCACGGGGAGGGTCGCGTCCTTGGGGATGACATGAAGCGGGAAGGTCACGCTGTCGCGATAGCCAAAAGCCTCGGTTCCGTCTTCGTCGATGCGCACCGGCGCTGGATAGGAAACTGCAATGTCGGCGGCATTCGCTGAGCCTTCGAAGGAAAATACGGGCGGAGCGCCGGCGCCGCCCGGCATGCGCCAATAGGTAATGGCGCCCGGATCGAGGCGGATCTCGACCCCCGCATGATAGAAGCCTTGCGGCGGGCCACCGCCAGCGGCAATCAGCCGCAATGATGATTTCGGTCCTGAGACCCAGGTGCTCACGTAAGGATCACAGTGTACGATAACGGGAAATAGAAGCAGGAAAAGGTTCGCACACGCCAAAAGGAGAACACTTCTCCAGTCGTGATTTGAAGGCTGGAAAGAGATTTGCAAGGGATGATGCCGATGCAAGGAAATAGGCCTAACCTTGGCTGGTGAGGTTTCTAATTTAGGTCGCATTCGTGAAAGCCGCAACCAGCTGTGGTTCAATTTCGTTTGGCTTCTATAAGGCGCGTGACATGGGATCGATAAAGTCTGCAACGGCCTCCCGGCAAGGCGGGAGTGGCTATCTTGACGGGCAATTGCTCATCGCGATGCCTGGGATGCCGGACGATCGCTTTGCCCGCTCCGTCATTTACGTCTGCGCCCATTCCGATGAGGGCGCTATGGGGATCATTGTCAATCGCCCGGCGGAAAAAGTCGATTTTCCGCAGCTTCTGGTGCAACTCAAAGTGATTGGCCCGGACGAGGCGATCCGCTTACCGGCGGAGGCGAGTTCCATGCTGGTGCTGAACGGGGGACCTGTCGACACCAGCCGCGGTTTTGTGTTGCATTCCAATGATTTTTCGATCGACAATTCGACCTTGCCGATCGGTGGAGGCGTATCCTTGACCGCGACAATTGATATTTTGCGGGCGATCGCGAACGGCTCGGGGCCAGGCCAGGCGCTACTTGCTTTGGGCTATGCGGGTTGGTCGGCGGGTCAGCTCGAGGCCGAAATGCAACACAATGGCTGGCTCAATTGTCCGGCGGATCCCTCTCTCATCTTCGATTCCGCCTTGAGTTCGAAATATGAACGGGCGCTCCGCAAGGCGGGCATCGCCCTTGGGCAATTATCTTCGGAAGCCGGGCATGCCTGATCTAGGCGTGTTGGAATTAGCAGGCGCAGACTAAGACAGCCCATACGGTGCCAAAGTCGGCCGGTTCGCCGGCCGTTATTCTTTCAAGCATTCGTGAAACGGCGGCAATCGCCGAGTCTCGGTGCGGCACTACACAAGGCCACATAGGTATAATCGCGACGCAGCGCTATTGCGCGGTTCGTGGAACAGGCGCATTCTACTGCGACAATTTGCCGCCATGCTGAAGTTCGGTTCCCAAACGTTGAAATTCATTGGGACAAAACGTGGACGGCTAAGAAAAATCACCAGAGGCTTTGGGAGGGAAAGATGACTGTTGCACGTATTCTCGCGGCCAAGGGAAAGGATGTTGTCACCACCCAGCCGCATCGGACTTTGGCGGAGGCCGCTGCGCTGTTGACGGCGCGGAATATCGGCGCGGCCGTCGTCACCGATGCGCAAGGCCGCGTCCTTGGCATGCTATCGGAACGCGATATCCTTCATGCGGTGGGCAAGGGCGGCGCTGCCGCTCTCGACAATGCCGTTTCAAAGCATATGACGGCGCTGGTCGTGACAACGCAAGAGGGCGAATGCGTTGATAGGGCCATGGAAAAAATGACCGTTCGGCGCTGCCGCCATCTCCCTGTCGTTGTCGACGAGAGACTGGTTGGAATTGTGTCGATCGGCGACGTGGTCAAATATAGGCTTGAGCAATTGGAACATGAGCATCAGGCGTTGCGCGAATATATCGCGACCGCATGAGCCCATCCCTAGAGCATGATCCCAGAAAGCCTGCAACTTTCTGGGATCATGCTCTAGGCAGAACTCAGCGCGGTGCGAACGCGCTCTCCGAAGGAAGCGCCGCGATGTCGTCAGCGATCTCCGGGAGTGCCCGGCGGGTGGCCTCACGGCCGATTGCGATCAGTTCGTCGGCGCGGTGAAAATCGAAGAGACCAACTTTGCCGAGCCGCGCGTTGATGAGAACATCGGGGGGGTCGCCGGCGAGGCGCGAGCGCGAAATCCTGCCCTGCGCGATATTGAACGCATCCATCATGGCGTTTGCAATCCCCGGCGCGCCGTCTTCCCGTTTGCCAAATAGACGGCGCAGATTGCCGCCCATTCCGCCGAAGATGCGTGCGCTCAGTGTGCGTCCCGCGCCCGGCGCGCCGAAGTTATATTTTTCGAGCGTGGGCTCTATCGACAAAGGATCGTGGATGACGGTTCCACGAAAGGTCGTGTCACTGACGAGGTTGACGGCGATGACCACCTCCGCGCCAAGCGCGCGGCAAAGGGTGACAGGGATGGGATTGACGAGGGCGCCATCGAACAGCCAGCGCCCATTGATCATTACAGGTTCAAAAATACCGGGGAGGGCGTAGGAAGCCCGGATGGCGTCCGCGACGTTGCCTTTGGTCAACCAAATTTCATGCCCGGTGCCGAATTCGGTTGCGACAGTCGCGAAACTTTTGTCGAGATCCTTGAAGCTGCGGTCTGAGAATTCTCGTTCGAGTTCACGCCGGAGTCTTTCGCCGCTGAGGAAGCTAACGCCCGAAAAAGAGACATCCATCATGCTCAAGACACGCTTCTTTGTCAGATTACGGGCGAAATGCTCAATCTCCTTGAGCTTTCCGGCGGCATAGGAACCGCCGACCACGGCGCCGATGGAGGTGCCGGCGACGACTTCTGGATAAATCCCTTGTGCGTTGAGTTCGAGTATTACGCCAATATGCGACCAGCCACGCGCAGCACCAGCCCCAAGCGCGATGCCGATCATTGGCTTGCGCGGAGCTGTAACGGCGGCATAGTCGACATGCTGGTTATCGTCGGCGCCGTTCAGGTTCCTGCGGTAAAACGGGGGCATCTTGTTCAATTGTCCGGTCCTCGCGTGAGCGCCTTGGCTTGAACGATCATGACTTGGCGGCTCTGCCAATGGATCCTTGGGCTTCATCATGAACATGCGACCTTGTTCCCGATTGTTCTTCGTCTTGGTTGAAAATTCTTGAAGAGGATCCGTATTCAGCACGAAAAGGCGTAATTTATTAAGGCGCGAGACCTATCCATGGTCTTTAACTTCACATAATTTTTATCGCGAAACCGGCGTTTCCGGCCGCAGATCATGCTCAAAAAATCCCAGCCAAGCCTGGCTTGCGCCTCACGGGGCGCGCCATGCCTTGGATCCTATTCAAAATCTCTCCCGATGGGACGCCTGTTTGTTCCATTCCCGGTATGAAATCGGAATTGGCCTAGTCGAAAACAAGCGTAGCTGGACCACTGCCGAGCACGAGCTTGCGGTAGAAGCAGGAGCGGCGGCCAGTGTGGCAAGCGCTACCGTCGCCGCCTGGTTCGACCGTCAAAAGCAGAGCGTCCTGATCGCAATCGGTTCTGATTTCCGTGACTTTCTGAACCTGGCCGGATGTATCGCCCTTTCGCCAGAGCGTCTTGCGTGATCGCGACCAATAATGCGCCACGCTGGTTTCGATGGTTAGGCGCAAGGCTTCCGCATTCATGTAGGCGAGCATGAGGATTTGCCCGTCGCGCGCGTCCTTCGTCACGCAGACGATCAAGCCATCGGCGTCGAAGTGCGGCGTGAACGCACGTCCTTCTTCCAACTCTTTCTTAGAAGCCGGGCTGGCGTCAGGAGGTGGCGAAGAATTCATGCTTAACCTTACTGACATAGGCCCGAGGCCACTAGAGTGTGGCAGATGCCTTGGATCTGGTTCGTCCTATTCGCGGCAAATAAAGTTTGGGCCGGACAGCGGATCCGGCCCAAGATTGTCCCGGAGTGACTAGCGGTTGTCTGGGCGATGGCGCGATCTTCACCTGCTGCCGCGCAGCATTGTCAAGAAGCGGACTTGCTCGGCTGGATCGTCGCGAAAGATGCCGGTAAATTGCGTCGTGACGGTATCCGCGCCATGTTTGCGAACGCCGCGCATGGACATGCACAGATGCTGCGCCTCGATCATGACGGCACAGCCGCGCGGGCGCAGATGCTTATCGATCGCGCCGATAATCTGCGCGGTCATCGCCTCCTGCGTTTGCAGGCGTTTGGCGTAGACATCGACGAGTCTCGCAAGCTTGGAAAGCCCGACGACGCCGGTCTCGGACGGGTAGTAGGCAACATGCGCCATGCCGAAGAAAGGCACCATATGATGCTCGCAGTGCGACGAAAACGGGATGTCGCGGACGAGAACCACATCGTCATAGCCATGGACTTCTTCGAAGACACGAGAGAGCACGCTCGTTGCGTCATCTTGATAGCCGGAAAAAAATTCTTCAAAGGCCTTAACAACGCGTTTTGGCGTGTCGCGCAGACCTTCGCGCGTGGGATCATCGCCGGTCCAGCGTAAAAGAACGCGCACGGCTGCCTCGGCCTCCTCGCGCGTTGGGCGGACTGGCAGGATCGTGTTGGATTGGGGTTGCGGACGTTCAAGCAAGGTCTTAACCACGGCATCCATGTGGCGCCTCCATCAAAGTTTGAATGAGCGTCCCTGGCCTTGCTCTCTGGGAAAGAGCACCGGACGGACGGTTGTCCGGGGAGTTTTGCCTAGAAATTTGCCAGATCTCGTTCGCCAAACCCTGAATTCCTATATAGTCTATGTGTGTGGCGCCGTCATCTGGTCCATTATGACAAGCGATATGCCAAGCGAAGCGATGTTCCCTGACATATATAATCACCGGATCCTTGATCTGGCGGGAAATATTCCACGTCAGGGACGGCTCGCGGCGCCGGACGCCACCGCGAAAGCCCATTCTAAACTGTGCGGTTCAACGGTCATCGTCGATCTTGTCATGGCGGATGGCCAAGTCGTGGATTTCGCCCATGATGTGAAGGCCTGCGCTCTAGGTCAAGCGGCGGCGTCTATCATGGCTCGTCATGTCATCGGCTCGACTGGACCGGAATTGCGCGCGCTGCGTGATCAGGTGCGCGCCATGCTCAAGGAAAATGGCCCCCCTCCAAATGGCAGATGGTCAGATATAGCAATTCTTGAGCCGGTGCGCGATTTCAAGGCCCGGCACGCCTCGACCCTTCTCGCCTTCGACGCGACGGTGGATTGCGTCAACCAGATCGAAGCCGCCGCGCGCGCTCGCGACGAAGCTGACTTGGCCGATTCCGCACAGTCAAGCCAGCGCAATGGTGTGATCAGAACCAATTCCAGTTGAACGTATAGGCGACAAGGGCGCCGGCCGAGAAATCGTTCAGCGAGCCAATCCGGTTTGGAATCGGGCTTCCTCCCGCGCTGCTGACGTAGCGATTGAGGCCACCGAATAGAGTCGCGCTCCACGCTGGCGTGAACTGATATTTGACGGAGCCAAAGCCTCCCACCGCGGCTAGACCGCCCGTGGCTTGATAGGGGTAGACATGGCCGTTCAGGAACGCTTCCGCCGGTGAAACCGAAAAATAGGCGCTCATGAACTGATCATCGCCGAATTGGAAGCGAGGGCCGGCCGCAAACGTAAAGGCGTCATACCGCTGGACGATATCGAGTTCGACGTTACCGTCGAAGCCCTGGGCACCGCTGATCCCATTGCGCGCCTCCAAGCGGGCGCGGAAGAAATCGGTCGGCCAGAGTTCCAGAAAGCCGCCAAGTTCGGCCGTGAAGCCGACATTATGCAGGCCGTAGAAACTATCGTTGTTGCCGAGGGTTCCAAAGCCGCCGCTGAGGGTGCGCTGCGAGATGAAGCGCGCGACCGGACCCGCCTTGATCCAAGGGAGGTTCAAAAGCGCGATGCCCAACCCATCATCGGGAGAAACGAATGGTTCTGGCTCACCGGGACGGCGGTAGGAAATATAGCCGGTCGGCCAAATCGATACGCTTTTCGCTCCAGGGAAGGACGTGAAAACCTCGGGTCCGGCCGCCAGGGTCAGCGTCCAGCCTTCGACCGGGGCTGGGGGGGCCGGCGCCAGATCCGCCGCATTGGCGGAAGAGGCGGCGATTGCAATGAAGCCCGCGAGGGAAAAGCGTTGCGCAATAGACATGGTGGCCGCCTGAATCTTGTGGCAATCGAAATCGCAAGCATTATGAGCTGTCGCATCCGGTCCCGCCAGTGTATATCTGCCACAGGTTCCGACAATTATGATCCATATGATGTCAAGACATATGCAAGTTTTGTCTCATGGCGGCCGTTTCGCGGCGCATATTGTCATTCGCGCCTATCAGCTCACCCTGTCATCGATCATTGGGGCTCATTGCCGGCACTTGCCGACCTGCTCGGCCTATATGGACGAGGCGATCGCAAGGCATGGGCTTTGGGCAGGCGGCGCGATGGGCGTTGCCCGGTTTCTCCGCTGCAACCCTTGGGGCACCTCTGGATTTGACCCGGTGCCAGATGCGTTGCCGAGCAATGCGCGTTGGTGGCTCCCTTGGACCTATAGCAACCATGGTCACGAAGGGTTGGGTGAGGGATAGGTCTCTATCCTTCTGCGCCCTCGTGCAAGAGGGTCAGCGCGACAGCGCAGGCATTTGAAACATTGAGGCTCTTGATCGCGCCGGGCATGTCCAGGCGCACCAGAAAGTCGCAATTCTCCCGGCTGAGGCGGCGGAGCCCCTTGCCCTCGCCGCCGAGCACCAGTGCGATGGGCCGCCGCAATGGAACCGTCGTCATGCTCGCTTCTCCTTCCGAGTCGAGGCCGAGGCGCAGATAGCCCATGTCGCCCAATTGTTCGAGCGCGCGGGCGAGATTAACCACCCTGACGATCGCGACATGTTCGAGGCCGCCGGACGCGGCTTTTGCCGTAACGCCCGCCATCTCCGGGGCGTGACGTTCCGTGATGACCAAGGCATCGACTCTGAAGGCAGCTGCCGTACGCAGGATCGCGCCAACATTGTGCGGATCGGTGATCTGATCGAGCACGAGCACGATGCCGCTTTGCGATACGATGTCGGAGAGATCGAGAGGTTCCAGCGGCTGGGCTTCGAGCATGATCCCTTGATGCACCGCGCTTACACCAAGACGGCGGGCGAGGTCGTCGGCCGTCACCCTATGGGGACAAAGGCCAGCATCGGCGATTTCGCCTTCGAGCCGCCGGGCGGCGGCTTCCGTGGCATAAAGATCAAGCACTTTTCGTCTTCTGCCGCGCAAAGCCTCGCGCACGGCGTGAAAGCCGTAAATAACGATAAGATTGTTTGCCGGACGCCGGAATGCCGGCCCGGGGGCAAGGCTTGGCGCGCTTGGGCCTGGCCGCGCCGGATGCGGCTCCGGGCCAGTGCGCCAGCCTTTGGCCGGGGGGGTTGGCCTAGGAAAAGCGCCCGGTGTTTTTTTTGCTTTGCCGGATGCGCCGGTCCTCGCGCCAAAGTGTTTCGATTTGTCTTGGGTCAAATTTATTTGTCCCGGAATTTTGCAAGATAGTCTTTCCTGTCACGGCGAACCGGAGCGCGCAACGTCCGATCACGATCGCTTCGCGTTCGATCGCTCTTGGTATCTATCGGAGGTTTTCGCGGGTGTTTTGAGTTGACAGCGGCAAGTCCGGTTCGCATAAGCGCGTGCGCCCATGACTTTTGGGTGTTGGGGGAGTGTCCCGAGCGGCAAAGGGGGCGGACTGTAAATCCGCTGGCTATGCCTTCGTAGGTTCGAGTCCTACCTCCCCCACCATAAAAATCCCATAGGCTGTAAGCGCCCGAAGGCAATGGATATTGCCAAGCACAGGGCCATATGGAATAGTGTTCGCGTTTTTCCACGAAAGTGGTGGGGAAACGGAATGGTTGTGCGGGATGAAATCCCGGGCAATGAAAATCATAATATTAATCAATGGTTTGACAAAATGGCGAGAGCGCCGATGCTTTGCCTGAGAGTGTTTTCATTCGGGTTCACTCTGCTTGCCGCCTCCATCATTTTCGATGCTCGGCCGGCTATGGCGCAATACATCGGTGTTGGACCGTTCGGCGTTTATCTTGGGGGCGGCCATCGGTATCATGGAGGTGGCTATTATCATCGCCACTCCCATCACCACGTTTATTATCATTCTCACCGTCATTCTTCTTATCGATACGGCCATCGCCATCATAGCGGCGGTCATGGCCATCATGGCGGTGGTTCGATGCCAGCCCTTTAGATATTGCCACACGCCTGCCCCTGTACGCTATGGAGCCGGTAGTGCCGGTTAGGTGAGGGCCTTGCGCATTGGCCGGGTTTCTTCCGGGCATCAATTCTCCCGGCTATACCCAGCGGCCTTCGCCCTAGCGTAGAAGTCCTCGGCGTCGCGGGGGC
Organism: Methylocapsa sp.; assembly: GCA_003162995.1. Classification (GTDB taxonomy): domain Bacteria; phylum Pseudomonadota; class Alphaproteobacteria; order Rhizobiales; family Beijerinckiaceae; genus Methylocapsa. The sequence goes on from PLUZ01000363.1 coordinate 13,099, forward strand.
TCATACCAGCTTCGTGACGCTTACACATTGTGCCAAGAGCCCACATGGCTTGGCCCGCTGCTTCTGTGTCGCCCGCCTCTAAAGTCTTCTCAAACCATGAGCGGGCAGCAGTCTTGTCTTTCTCACCGCCGACGCCGTCGTGATACATGAGACCGAGCTTCACCATGGCCCTTGGAAAACCCTTTCCGGCTGCCCGGGAAAAGAAACTTCTCGCCGCTGTAGGGTCTTTTGGAACGCGGCCGTAGCCATGGACGTAAAAATCACCCTGCCCATAGGCTCCAGCCGGATCTCCCGCGGCATCCAATTTCTTCGCTATATCGAAGGCCACTCCATAGTTCCCTTGTTGCTCGGCGGCCTCGAAATCCGCAAATGTCAACTTGGCTCCCTCTTGGGTATTGGATACCTCCGGTTGAAATGCGGGTTTTTTTTCGGCGGACTGGCGAAGGTGCCCTTTGGTTGGATCGGCTTGGTCATGGGTGACACAACCCGGTTCGTTGGGATTCACAAAACTGCTGTCACAACTCGTATCTTGCGATGATGGGTTTTCCGGAACGGAGGCGGTCCGGCCGCTGTTCGATGGCGGAATGACGGGGTTAGGGGGCGAAGCCTTGGTTTGGCTCACCTGTGGTTGGCCTTTTACGGACGCCGATGAGACGGGCATGGTATTTGCCGGCAACGGGCTGGATTCTTGGTGGAATAAAAACAGAAGCGCGCCGATGACCGCCACTGCGAATGCGCCAATCGAACCGCCTTGCACGGCCGGATGAAACCCCTTGAACTGGCGCGCGATTGCCGCCGCCCGGCTCCGTGCCAAGGCGAGCGCGACGGTATGCAAGGGCGCGCGCTTTTGCATGTCATGCACGGGTTCCGGCCCTTGGTCGAGGCGGGTATAACTCTGGATGATCGTGGTCGAATCGCCACGCAGCGCGGTGGCACCGGTCGCGTCGCTGAAGGCGCGCATCGAAGGGAAACGTTGCTCGGGCCGCTTGGACAGTGCGACCATAACAGCGGATTCCAACCCCGGCTCGACGCCCGCGATGCGAGGAATGAGCGGTGGCGGCTGCAAATCGTGATGCGCCTTGGCCAGCTCGAAATCGGTCGTGCCCTTGAAGGGAGGCGCGCCGGCCAAAAGCTCGTAGAGCACGACGGCAAGCGAATAGATATCGCTACGCTCATCGCCCTCTAAACCGCGGTGTTGTTCCGGCGACATATAGAGTGGAGTTCCGATAGCGCTACCCACGCGGGTCAGCCGAGCACTTCCCTGCACGCGCGCGATACCGAAATCCATAATCTTGACGCGGCCTGAATCGGCGACCATCAAATTCGATGGCTTGATATCGCGGTGAATCACGCCCTGTTCGTGGGCGTAGGACAAGCCGTCGGCCACTTGCGCGATAATGGCGAGGCTTTCTCTTATCCCGAGCGGGCCGTGCCGGTCATGAATCATGTGTTCGACCGTGCAGCCACGAACAAATTCCATGATCATGCAAACCTGATCATCTTCCTGCGGCAGCGCATAGAGCGTCGCGATATTGGGATGATTGAGACGTCCGAGACTTCTCGCCTCGACGAGGAAACGATCGACGTAATTTGGATCGCTCGCAAGCTCCGGGCGGAGGAATTTGATCGCCACCTCGCGGCCGAGCTTTGTGTCGATTCCCGCATAGACTTCGCCGGCGCCTCCCGTTGCGAGCTGCTCGACGATTTGATATTGGCCGATCATCCGATGGTGTTTCATGACAGTTCCTCCGGCACGCCCTTGATACGCTGTGCGGCGGCCTCTGGCGCGGCTTCCGCTTCTTTCAAGTAGGCAATCTCAATCGGCCGCGTCGCCCCTTGCGGCTCGGCCGCCCGGCCGGCAAGCGCGCGCAAGACGAATATGCCCACCGACACATTGTCATATCCGCCGGCTGCGAGCGCCGCGTCGACAAGCTGTTGACATGCCTCTTGGGGCGCCGAGCGCGCGGCAGTTTCCGCTATCGCCGCATCGTCCACCATGTTCCAAAGTCCGTCCGTGCAAAGAATGAGAATGTCGCCTTCGATCAGGGGAATCCCATTCTCCTCGATGGCCGGTACAACATCCAAACCCGTGCCGAGTGCCTGCAAAATGACATTGCCGCCTCCGGCCGCCTTGGACTCTTCCGCCGTCATCAAACCCTCACGGATCATTTGCGCATGCAGCGTCTGGTCGTCGGTCAATTGAGTCAAATGACCGTTCCGCAAAAGATAGGCTCGGCTATCCCCGACGTGACCAAGCCACAGCTGGCCATCACGAATAGCGAGCGCCGTGCATGTCGTGCCCATGCCCCTGCACTCCGGGTTGCTTTGCCCGTGTTCAAAAATGGCGCGATTGGCACTCTTAAACGCCATCATCAGAGAATCCGGAACTGGCTTTTGCAGCGAAAAATAAACCTGCCGCACGATCTCGACGGCAAGCGCGCTCGCAACCTCTCCTGCCGCATGTCCCCCCATTCCGTCGGCAACGAGGAACAGACAGCCCCGGCTTGCGGCGGGATCGTTCTTGGATGGAATGACGAAGGCGACAGAATCCTCATTCGACTTTCGGACACGGCCAACATCGGTCAGCATCGCGCCGGCGATTTCAACCCAACGGGAGTTCACGGAAGCGAGCGCCATGGCTGGGCGCCTTCCTCGTTAAGGGTACTGAGCCGATAGGAGATCGCGGCCGTATTTGATCGGGATGGCTCCAGAGGTATTGGCGCCGCCGCTGCTGATTCCATAGGTGAATATGCCGATGACTTTCCCCTCTTTATTAAAAACGGGGCCACCGCTATTGCCGGCGCCAGTGGAGTTGATGCTCATTTGGATGACTTCGCCGGAGCTGCCAACCACTGTCACTCCGTTCTCGGTCCTTTCACGGGGACTGAGCAGCGCGACAATTCCCTCGCTTACGAAAGGCACAGGCACGACATCCGTATTTTCCCGATACTGCCCGTTTTCGATTGTGGAACTAATGGCGACCATCTTTTCGGCCACGGAAGGATATCCAAGCGCCATCACGGTTTCGCCGACCCTCACTGTGTCGTCTGAGGCTATGCCCACTGTATTTAGCCGTTGCGGCGTGTCGACCTTGATGAGAGCCGCGTCGCTATCGTTGGAAGAGCGGACAAGGTTTGCGTTGGCACTCAGGCGGCTGTTCGCGAAGCGGACTTCGAGCACGTCGTTGCGCCCGAAAAACGTTCGATTGCCACCTTTTTTCGGGTCGGGAACGTTACGCTCCGCGCCGATAGCTAACGCCAAATCCTTCATAAAGACGATCCCGCCGGTTGCCGGCACCCAAGCTTTTAGATCGCTGAATGCGTCATCCGATAAGTCGATCAACTGCGGCATTCTCAACTTCCGGCTCTTTGCACTAGGGCCGCCCGTGTACTCGTACAACCAGCCGCAAGAACGCGCCTTGTCAGGAGTGGCTGGATCCTCTTGTCCAAAGGCGAGATTCCAATTTGCAGCCACATGTTTGTTGGTCAGCATGAATCCTTGTTCATTGACCGCGAAGCCTGTGCCACTCGCCCGCCCGCCGATCGGGATATTGGTCCGATTATCGTCTTCAAGTGTGAGCCAGCGAACGATGCCATATTTTTCCCCCAAATTCACATAGGCGGGGCATGTCCTATTCTCTCTCTTGCCGACGGGAACACTGATTGTTTGATGGAAGATCGGCCGGCCTGTGGTCTGGTCATAGAGACGCCATGCCCGGGTGATTTTGGCCGTCGTGTTGCCGAATTGCTTGACGATGTCCGCCGGCGTCAAGCCGCGCTCCGCCTGCCGTCTGCGCTCCGCATCCTCGGCTTTCTGCTCGACATCGGCTGTGCTTTGGTCGAGCTTCGACGCGAGGATCGCCTCTTCATTCTTCATCTCCTCCAAATCATGCTTGTGTTTCCAGTAGAAGGCGCCGCCCCCTAGTGCCGCGAATGCGACGAAACCAGCAAGTGCGGAAATCCAGACGCGGCTTGTCGAACGCCGCTCCTCGCCGAGCATGCGGATCACGGTTTCCCTGCCGATCCCCGGCTTCGGCGGGGGCTCGAATTTCTGCAGCGCCGGCTCGACGCTGATATTGCCCTTTGTGACCGCGTCTTGTGCCGCCGTGGATGCTGCCGTGATCCCGGTAGCTTTGATGATGCGCGTCGAGGCTGGATCAGTGATATCGATGACCCGCGTGCGCGACACCATATTGGCTGGCCGGGGTTGCACGTCGAAAATGAACTTCAGCCCGTTCTTGCCCAGTCCGATCGTATCCTCGGGAAGAAGCTCCTTCTCCTCGGTGATTGGCTCGCCATTGAGAAAGGTCCCGTTGCTGCTGCCAAGATCGGCGAGACGGAATGAGATTTGATCGCCGCGAATCACGCGGATCACGGCATGGCGGCGGCTAACAATATCGTCACGCGGGGAGTCAAAGGCTATGTTGGACGAAGGATCGCGGCCGATGGTGATTTCCGTTAAGTTGACGAAAGGAATTTGTTCGATCTGATTGGCCTTCGAACCGGAAACATGACGAATGACGATTCGTTCGATCTCATTTATACTCATTGGCAACAACTCCTCCCGTTCAATTGAGACCATATATTGATTATTTTATCATAGATAAATAACATTCATTATTCGATACTTGTTGTAATAGGCGCCGCCGTATGAAATCATGCCAATTCTCGCACCTCACGATGGCGAGTATTGAAAGTTAGCCGATCTTATCAATGACGCGAACGTGGACACGTAATCTGACAATATCTATCGGGCGACGTCTTCTTTTCTGTCCAAATAACAAACCCACTCGGAAGCCGCTTTTATGCCACTCTTCCGCCGCGCCTTCAACATTTTGCTGAAGCCGACGAGCTGGCGCCAATGGCAGAGCGAATTTTGAGATTCCTTGCCCAATGTCTGGCTTTTATGCGTGGCTCTTATAGCCGCTGGCCTGATGTTTCACTCAGAGCCTGCCGCTGCCCTTAATCGTTTCGGCGTCCGGCGCGCTGTCATCTCAACAAAAACGCACTGCTCCATCTGAACATGGGCCTTGAAGACATGGCGCGAAGTCATCGGCGCGGCGCGATTGTAGCTGCGGAGTCCGACGAAGCCGCATCCAATTTACACCATGAGACAACACCCATCCGAGTCTTCATCAGCCTTCGGGATTACTGCCCGTGCGGCTTGAAAAGAAGTCTTTCTCGAACAAGTTAACCTTTTCGCAGCCATGATTTTGGCAACGCGAGGAGCATCCCGGAAATTCCTGCCAGTCCGTTTCCACGCATGTCCAAATCTGATTGACCGGTGTGCCCCATTCTTCGGAGCTTGTTTTCAAAAAAGTGCATTTAGGGAGAATAGAATGAGCAATAATGACGACACCTGGAGCCCATTCTTTGGATCCATGCAGCGTCGGAGCTTGCTAAAGCTCTTCGGCACATCGGCCATCGCCATCGCCGGATCCTCGGCTCTATCTTTGCCAGCATTGACGCAGCAGCGGCCGGACAATCCGACAGACTGTACACCGCCCGGAGTCGCGGGAAAAACCGCGGTGGCATTTACGCCAAACCCACATTTGCCGGTCCGCACCCGAAAAAGTGCGTTCGAATTGTCGAATACGGAGGTCGACCGGCTGAAATCTGCCTACACCGCGCTCAGAAAGCTGACAACACAAAATCCAAATGATCCGCGCGGGTGGTTGCGCCAAGGCCATGTTCATTGCTGGTATTGCGGTGGCGGCAGCAACGGCCGCGAGGGCGAGGAAATCCACGGAAGCTGGCTATTTTTTCCATGGCATCGCGCGTTCCTTTATTTTCACGAACGCATTCTCTGCAAGCTCATCAACGATGACACTTTCGCATTGCCTTATTGGGATTGGGATTCGCAAGGAAGGCAGACGTTCCCGGCGATCTATGGAGATCCCAACAGCACGTCCAATCCGCTCTTTGATCTCCTGCGCTCGGCGCGGCCCGGCAGCCGCATCCAGGGTGATTTCGTGTCGGCGCGCGTTATGAGTCTCACCATGAATGCGCCCACCAACAGCCTGTTCATGGGTTCGCGGAACGGTAGCACCGGCGCGATGGAAAACCAGCCACATAACCCGGTGCATGTGTGGACCGGCGATACGACGATGCGCAACGGCAAAAACGACATGGGTATTCTTTCCACGGCCGCGCAAGACCCTGTTTTCTTTAGTCATCATGGCAATATTGACAGGCTCTGGAGCGTTTGGCTTGGCCTTTCGCCGCAGCATCAAAACTTCACCGAACAAGCTTGGCTTTCGCATGGCTGGGAATTCTATGACGAAAATTCGGTCTGGACGCGGATTGCCGTTTCGGATGTGATCGATCCGGTGAACGCGCTGCGATGCGCGTATCAGCCGCCGTCGCCGCAGCCGGTTTGGTCGTTCACAAGCAGGCCTCCACGGATTGCGATCACCACGGCGGCGCCAGAGCCCGCCTTGACGGTCGAAAACGCGCCGGCCGCGACGCCGCTTGGGTCCGTTCCCGTCACGCAATCGATCACGGTGCCGCCGCCGGTTGCCGAAGCCTTCGCCGGGTTGATGCCCGCTGGGGCACCTCAGTACGTTCTTCACATCGAAGGAATCGAGGTTCCGCCGACAGCCCAAACGCTTTTCCGGGTCTATCTCAATTTGCCGGATGCGAACGCAAGGACAGGTGTCGACGTGCCGAATTTCGTCGGCACGGTGTCCGTGCTCGCAAAAAACAACACAGCGCAAGGACATGTTCATCCAAGCACGAACGCGGCCTTCGAAATTACCGAAGCGCTTGCAGCAGTCGCCAAGGGGCGGGCGAGCAGCCTGACGGTCACACTCGTACCGGCAGCAGCCGAGGGCGTCATACCGGAGAGCCAGGGTGCTAGCTTCAAGAAGATCTACATCGATCGGCTTTAATCGCGCCGCGCAGTGGGCAACCAATGGTGGTTTTTCAAGATCATGATCTAGCTGCCCGATGCACTGGTGCCCGGCTTCTAAAGCATTTTCAAGTGAAGTGGATGCCGGTTCGCGTCAAGAAAATGCGACACAACAAAGATCTCGAGCGCATTCTCATTCCACGGAATCGGAAAGCGCTCAAAACCATGAGTGCTTCAAATTGAATCGCTCATGGTCTTAATCACTTTGGTTTAGGCGGATGATCTTATCCAAAAAGTCTGCAACTTTATGGGATCATGATCGAACTCTTCCGATGCTCAATTTAGACAGAACAAGCCGTTTCATTTTTCAGGCCGCGTGCCTCGGCGTCCTCGGCGCGGCGCTCTTGAACGGCCCGTATAGGACGGATGCTCAGACCTTGGCGTTAACGACTGCCGCAACGGGCCTCACACTGGGGAGTGTTCCCGCAACTGTTACTTTGACATCGCTTCCCGGGTTCGCGCCGGCGCTGCGCGCCGCGCAAAATAGCGCCGCTCCGGTGATCCTCACGATCGAAGGGATCACCGGCAAGCCTACTCACCCGCTGCGCATCAATGTGTTCGTGGGCAGGCCGGATGCGACGCCAAAGACCTCCACAAACGATCCGCATTTCGTTGGATATATTGCGATTGCTCCCAATTATGGCGCGGAGCCAGCGCGCGGCATCGATATCAGTCGTGGCTTCGACGTCTCTAATCTCGATATTTCGGGGGATGATGAGGGATTGCGGGTGACGCTCGTTCCCGTCGCGGGCCTCGCCGAGGCACCGCGCGATTTATCCTTGCAGATACGCCGAATCTATTTTCATCGCGGCGAGTGAGGCATTTTCGAGAGGGACGCATCTTGGCGTGATGATGCGGGTCCTTCTCCAGACCATGATCGCTTCAAGATGAATCGCTCATAGTATCTATCTCTTTGTTTTATCGCATGATCTTATCCAAATAGTCTGCAATTTTTTGGATAGGATCATGCTCTAGGAA
>PLUZ01000004.1 GCA_003162995.1 Methylocapsa sp.
AACTGTTCGAGGCGCAAGCGGCGCGAACGCCGGATGCGATTGCGGTCGTGCACGAGGACGTCCAGCTGACCTATGCCGAGCTGAACGCAAGAGCCAACCGGCTGGCGCATCATCTGCGAACGCTGGGGGTCCAGCCCGACGCGCGGGTGGCGATCTGCGTCGAGCGGTCCATCGAAATGGCCGTGGGCATACTCGGAATCCTGAAGGCTGGCGCGGCATACGTTCCGCTCGATCCGGCCAATCCCCGAGGGCGCCTAGTCTTTATGATCGAAGAAGTATACGCCTCTGTCGTTGTTACGCAGGACTGCGCGCACGAGTCCCTACCTGTGGACCGATGCCGAGTGGTATCTTTGAATGGCGATTGGAACGAAATCGCCCACAAAAGTTGTGAGAATCCCTTCTCATCTGTAGCGGCGCACAACTTGGCGTATGTGCTGTTCACCTCCGGTACCACCGGAAATCCCAAGGCGGTGGCCATGCCCCACCGCTCTCTCACGAATCTTCTCGGATGGCAATGCTGCGGGCCACGTGCGGACAAGGCATCCCGAACGCTCCAATTTGCTCCGCTCAGCTTCGATGTCTCTTTCCAAGAGATATTCTCTACATGGTGCTCGGGCGGGACCCTATTTCTGATCTCGGAAGAAATCCGGCGCGATCCGGTGCGCGTTCTTCGCTTTGTTTCGGAGAACCGCATCACTCGGCTCTTCGTCTCCTTCGTGGTGCTGCGCCAACTCGCTGAACTTGCGCAAGTAGAATCGGCGCTAACGTTCGCGTTGCAAGAGATCATCACCGCGGGCGAGCAGCTCCGGGTAACCCCGGAGATAGCATGTTGGTTCAAAAGACTGAAGAGCTGTGTGCTGGAAAATCAGTACGGGCCGACCGAGAGCCATGTGGTGGCTGCATATCGCCTTACCGGATCCCCCCGGGAGTGGCCGCCACTGCCGCCCGTAGGCCGACCCATCGACAATATCAAGATCCATATATTGGACGCCAGGAAGCAACTCGTTCCTGCTGGCGTCTGTGGGGAGATTTACATTGGCGGCGCGGGGGTTGCACGCGGCTATCTGAACCGGCCGGAGCTGACGGCGGAGCGGTTTTTGGCTGACCCGTTTGCCGATGGGCCCGATGCACGGATGTACAGGACCGGCGATCTTGGCCGCTATCTGCCGGACGGCGAAATCGAGTTTCTCGGCCGCGACGACTTCCAGGTGAAGATCCGCGGTTTTCGGATCGAGCCGGGCGAGATCGAGGCGCAGCTGGCGCAGCACTCGGCGGTTCGGGAGGCGGTGGTGCTGGCCCGCGAGGACGGGCCTGGCGACAAGCGGCTGGTGGCCTACTACACCGTGGCGCCGGATGCCGAAGCAGCCGATGCCGAGGCGCTGCGCCGCCACCTTTCGGCGGCCCTGCCAGAATACATGGTGCCGGCGGCCTATGTGCGGCTCGACGCCTTGCCGCTCACCGCGAATGGCAAGCTCGACCGGAAGGCGCTGCCGGCCCCGGATGGTGCGGCCTATGTGGCGCGCGGCTATGAACCACCGGCCGGCGAGATCGAGATACGCCTCGCCCGGATCTGGGCGGATGTGCTCAAGCTCGAGCGGGTCGGGCGGAATGACCACTTCTTTGAGCTGGGCGGCCATTCGTTGCTGGCGGTGAGGGTGATCTCCCGGCTGCGCCAGGCGCTGGGCGTGGAGGTGGCGGTGACCGAGCTCTTTGCCCGGCCGGTCCTGGCCGAGTTTGCCGAGGCGGTGCGGGAGGGGGCGCGGAGCAGGCTGCCGCCGATCACCGCGGCCGGGCGCGACGAGCCGCTGCCGCTGTCCTTCGCACAGCGGCGGTTATGGTTCCTGGCGCAGATGGAGGGCGTCAGCCAAGCCTATCACATCCCCCTGGGGCTGCGATTGACCGGAGTGCTGGACGGCGGCGCGTTGCGCCGCGCCCTGGACCGCCTCGTCGCCCGGCATGAAGCGCTGCGCACCACCTTCAGTCACGCCGATGGTCAAGCGGTTCAGCGCATAGCGGCCGAGAATGGCAGCTTCAGTCTGCACGAGCATGACCTACGTCAACACAGCAATGCCGAAGGAGAGTTGCAGCGGCTAGCCATCGAGGAAGCCAACGCCGCGTTCGATCTGCAAGCCGGCCCGTTGGTCCGCGGGCGGCTCATCCGGCTGGGTGATCGCGAGCATGTGCTGCTCATCACCCTCCACCACATCGTCTCCGACGGTTGGTCGATGGGTGTGCTGACCCGCGAGCTTGGCGCCCTGTATCAGGCCTACAGCCAGGATCAGGCCGATCCTCTGCCGGCATTGGCCATCCAATACCCCGATTATGCCGTGTGGCAGCGGCGCTGGCTGACCGGGGAGGGCCTGCAAGCGCAGAGCGACTACTGGCGGCGCACCCTGGCGGGCACGCCGGCCGTGCTGGAGCTGCCCACGGATCGCCGCCGTCCCGTCCAGCAAGACCATGCCGGCGCGTTCGTGGCGCTGGAACTAGACGACGACCTCACGGCCGGATTGAAGGCTCTGGGCCAGCGCCACGGCACGACCCTGTTCATGACACTGCTGGCCGGCTGGGCGGCCCTGCTGACCCGGCTGTCCGGCCAGGACGATGTGGTGATTGGCACGCCGGTCGCCAACCGCAGCCGAGTCGAGATCGAGCCTCTGATCGGTTTTTTTGTCAACAGCCTGGCATTGCGGCTGGACCTTTCTGGAAGCCCGACTGTTGGAGAGCTCCTACACCGGGTCAAGGCCCGGACGCTGGAAGCACAACAGCGCCAGGACTTGCCGTTCGAGCAGGTCGTGGAGATCGTCCGGCCGCCGCGCAATCTGGCGTACGCGCCGGTGTTTCAGGTGATGTTCGCCTGGCAGAACACCGACCAAACCGACCTAGAGCTGCCGGGGCTGACAGTGGCGCCGGTGAGGATGCCCTGTTCTTTTGCAAAATTTGATCTGACGCTCAGCCTCGCCGAGGCTGGCGGATGCATCACCGGCGGCCTGGAATATGCCACGGCGCTGTTTGATCGGGCGACGGTCGAGCGTCATGCCGGGTACTTGCGCAGGGTGCTGGCCGTGATGGTGGCAGATGATGCGCAGGCGGTCGATCAGCTGCCACTGCTCAGTGAAGCTGAGCGGCGACAGGTGCTGGAGGAATGGAACGCGACGGCGGCAGACTATCAGGACAAATGCGTGCATGAAC
>PLUZ01000289.1:0-143 GCA_003162995.1 Methylocapsa sp.
GCTGGCGGAGATGCGGGCGCTGGCCGAAAACGACGAAGAAGAAGAAAGTCTAATGTATTGCATTTAGGGAATGATCTGCAGAATAGTTGCAGACTTTTTGGATAAGATCATGCGGCAAAACAAAGATAGCAAGACCGTGAGCT
>PLUZ01000289.1:195-12372 GCA_003162995.1 Methylocapsa sp.
TCTTGCGCGCCGCCATCTGCACGTTTGTGCGCGGCGTGTAAGCAAAAACCTCTCAACCCAAGCCGACGCAGCGAATGGAGCCCTCGAGCATCTGTTCGATCGCCTTGGTGACAGCATCGGCCGGCACCATCCCATCGACCGTTTTCAGAACCGCTTGTTTGGCATAAAAGTCGGAAACGGGCGCTGTCTGCGCGTGGTAGGCGTCGAGCCTGGCTTTGAACGCCTCGGGGTTGTCGTCGGCACGCACCGTTCCACCGCTCGCAAGCGTGTCCTTCACGCGCTGGGCAATCCGGGCAAGCAACGCCGCCTCATCCACCTTGAGTTCGATGACGGCATCGAGATCCATGTTTTTCGCACGCAGCATTTTGGCCAAGGCTTCAGCTTGACCGACCGTGCGCGGGAACCCATCCAAGATAAAGCCCGTTTTGGCATCTGGCGCGCCGATCCGGTCGGCGACGATGCCAACCACCGTCGCGTCCGGCACAAGGCCGCCTTTATCCATGACCGCCTTTGCCTCGAGCCCAACCGGCGTCGCGGCTTCAACAGCCGCGCGCAGCATGTCTCCCGTCGACAACTGAGGAATATGATATTTCTCCTTGAGCCGCATCGACTGGGTGCCTTTTCCGGCACCCGGCGGCCCAAGAAGGACCAGTCTCATCTGCGTTTTCCCCGCAATTTGGCTTTTTTCACGAGGCCTTCATATTGATGAGCCTGCAGATGGCCCATGATCTGCGCCACCGTATCCATGGTGACACTGACCACGATAAGGAGAGAGGTTCCACCGAAATAAAATGGAAGCGCCGCATAGGAGATCAGCATTTCCGGCAGAAGACAGATAATGGCAAGATAGGCTGCACCGATCACCGTGATGCGCGTCAGGATCGTGTCGATATATTGCGCCGTGCGCTCGCCTGGTCTTATCCCCGGGATGAACCCGCCGTGTTTCTTGAGATTGTCTGCCGTCTCCGTGGGATTGAAGACAATGGCAGTGTAGAAGAAGGCGAAAAAGACGATCAGCCCAACATAGGCGATCATATAGAGCGGGCGGCCGTGGCCGAGATAGGTGGTGATGGTGGCGAGAACTCCGGTGCCGCCCTGGCTCTGCGAGAAATTGGCGATCGTGACGGGCAAGAGCAAAAGCGAGGACGCAAAAATCGGCGGTATGACGCCCGATGTATTGAGCTTTAATGGCAGAAAAGACGTTTGGCCCTCGTAGACTTTATTGCCTTGCTGCCGTTTGGGATAGGTGATCAAAACCCGCCGCTGCGCGCGCTCCATGAACACGATGAAGGCGACCACGCCAACCGACATCGCCATTACGCCAATGATCAGCCCCGTCGAGATTGCGCCCTGGCGGCCGAGTTCCAAAGTATTGACAATGGCCGAAGGAAAAGCCGCGACGATGCCCGCGAAAATAATCAGCGATGATCCATTGCCAATCCCGCGCGATGTGATCTGTTCGCCAAGCCACATCAAAAACATCGTGCCGCCCATCAAGGTCAGTACGGTCGAAATGCGGAAGAACAGGCCCGGCTCGAGAACAACACCGGCCTGTCCTTCGAGCCCCACCGAGATGCCATAGGCCTGGAAGGCAGCGAGAACGACCGTCAGATAGCGTGTGTATTGATTGATGACCTTGCGCCCGGATTCGCCCTCTTTCTTCAGAGCCTCCAGCGTCGGAAAGACCGACGTCAGCATCTGGATGATGATCGAGGCCGAGATGTAGGGCATAATGTTCAAGGCGAAGATCGCCATGCGCTGGACCGCGCCGCCAGCGAACATATTGAACAATTCAAGGACGCCCTGGCGATTGCCCGTGAAGCTCTTTTCAAAAACCGAGGGGTCGATTCCGGGCAAGGGGATGTAAGTCCCCAGACGATAGATGATCAACGCTCCGAGCGTGAAATAGATGCGCTTTTTGAGTTCCTCGGCCTTGCCGAATGCGCTCCAATTGATATTCGCCGCGAGCTGTTCCGCCGCCGATACCATTTACTGCTCCCTTGGCACCAAGATGCCAGAACGTTTCTTTCGATACGCCTCCGAAGGATCAAACAGGTCCCAATTCCTTCGTGAGATCAATCCTTGCCGGAGCTTAAGCTTCGGCTTCTGCAACCCCGGTTTGCACTCTTAACAAATCGATCGATCCACCGGCAGCTTCAATAGCTGCCACGGCGCTCTTCGATGCCGCGGCCACCGCGAAGGAAAGCCTTGCCGTGAGCGCGCCCTTCCCCAGGATCTTCACGCCCTCGCGCGGTTTGGTGCAGACGCCGGCAGCGATCAGCGACTCGTTCGTCACAGGGACGGCCGGATCAAGCTTACCCGCGTCCACAGCCGCCTGGATGCGGCCGAGGTTAACTTCATTATAGTGGATCGTGAAAGGGTTATGGAAGCCACGCTTCGGCAGCCGCCGGTGCAGCGGCATCTGCCCGCCCTCGAAGCCCTTGATGGCGACGCCGGTCCGGGCTTTCTGCCCCTTTACGCCGCGTCCGCAAGTCTTGCCTTTTCCAGAGCCGATCCCGCGCCCGACTCGCATGCGCGACGGGGAGGAGCCGGGATTATCGGCGATCTCGTTGAGCTTCATCGTTCTGTCCTCGCTCCGGCCCGCAGCTATGCCTATTCGACAATGCGAATGAGATGAGCCACTTTGGCAATCATGCCGCGCACGGCGGCGGTATCTTCGAGCGACGAACGCCGGCCGATCTTGTTGAGACCAAGCCCGATGAGCGTCGCGCGTTGCGACGCCGGACGTCCAATCGGACTTTTGATCTGTTCCACGGTGACCCGGGCCATGATCGGAGCTTGGGCGCTTGCCGTCATAATCTGTTCCTTACGCTTCGCTTGCTGCTTCCGCCTCGCCGCCTTGGCGGCGCGCCTGCAGAACGGAGACTTTGAGGTTGCGGCGCGCCGCAACGGCACGGGGCGAGTCTTCCCTTTGCAGGGCATCGAAGGTCGCGCGGACCATGTTATAGGGGTTCGACGACCCTTGCGACTTGGCAACGACATCATGCATGCCGAGGGTTTCGAAAATGGCGCGCATCGGACCCCCGGCGATAATGCCGGTTCCGGCGGGTGCCGCGCGCAGCACGACGCGTCCAGCCCCATGCCGTCCAGTGACGTCATGATGCAAGGTGCGGCCCTCCCGCAAAGGAATCCGAACGAGCGAACGTTTCGCCGAATCGGTAGCTTTGCGGATAGCCTCTGGAACCTCGCGGGCTTTGCCATGGCCATAGCCGACCCGGCCCTTCTGATCGCCAACGACGACAAGCGCGGCGAAGCCGAACCGGCGGCCGCCCTTCACCACCTTGGCAACGCGATTGATATGGACCAAACGGTCCATGAATTCGCTATCGCGATCCTCGCGGTCGCGGCCGCGGCCGCCTTCCCCTTCACGCGCCATTAGTTTGTTCCATCTTCCACTTCGCCTCGTGTTTGGTCCGCGCAGCCACGGCCCTCTTGGCCGCTCGTTTTAAAATTTGAGCCCGCCTTCGCGGGCGCCTTCCGCGAGCGCCTTCACGCGGCCATGATAGATATAGGCGCCGCGGTCGAAGATGACTTCACGAATTCCGGCCTGCACCGCGCGCTCGGCGATCTGCTGACCTATAATCTTCGCCGACTCTACGGTTGCCCCAGTCTTCAAGCCGTCCCGATTGGCTTTTTCGAGCGACGACGCGGCGGCAAGGGTCTGGCCCAAGGTATCGTCGATGATCTGGCAATAGATCTGCTTCGAGGAGCGGAAGACGGTCAGCCGCGGCTTGCCATAAGCGCGCGCCCGCAGCGAACGCCGGACACGTGCCTGGCGGCGGCTTGTGGTGTCATTATTCTTTGCCATCGAACCCAATCCTGAAGTTTGTCTCTTTTACTTCTTCTTGCCTTCCTTGCGGAAGATAAATTCACCGGCATATTTGATGCCCTTGCCTTTGTACGGTTCGGGCGGGCGCAGGGCGCGGATTTCAGCGGCGGTCTGTCCCACCTGCCGCTTGTCGATGCCCGTGATCGAGATCTCCGTCGGCTTGGGCGCGACGATCGCGATCCCAGAGGGAATCGGGAAAGTTATGTCATGGCTATAGCCGAGCGAGAGCTGCAGGTTTTTGCCTGAGACAATGGCCTTATAGCCGACGCCCGTGATCTCCAGTTTGCGTTCGAAACCCTTCGAGACGCCAGTCACGAGATTGTTGACGATGGACCGTGTCATGCCCCACATCGCCCGCGCTTGCTTGCTGTCGTTAAGGGGCGTGACCGCGATCTTGCTATCGGCAAAAGCCACGCTCACGTGGTCGGGCGCGATGAAGGACAGTTCTCCCTTGCCACCCTTCACCGAAATGGATTGGCCCTCTACCTTGGCCGTTACGCCGGCGGGGATGACCACCGGCTTCTTTCCGATACGAGACATAATGAGCTTTCCTCGTTCTTTCGGTTAGAAGACTTTGCAGAGGACTTCGCCGCCAACATTGGCGTCGCGTGCCGCGTGATCCGCCATCACCCCCTTGGAGGTGGAAACGATGGTCACACCCAAACCGTTCGCAACGCGCGGCATGGCATCCACGGCGGCATAGACGCGCCGCCCCGGCTTTGATACCCGCTCGATCGTGCGAATGACCGGCGCACCCTCCGAATATTTCAGTTCGATTTCAAATTCGGTGCGGCCGTTGCCATATTCGGTCGTGGAATAACCGCGGATATAGCCTTCCATTTGCAAGACATCGAGCACATGCGCCCGCAGACGCGAGCCCGGCGTCTGCACCTTGCCCTTGCGGCGCATTTGGGCATTGCGAATACGGGTTAGCATATCGCCCAACGGATCATTCATTGACATGCTCCGCCCTCCTACCAGCTCGACTTGACGAGGCCGGGGATCAGGCCCTTCGAGCCCAATTCCCGCAGGGCGATGCGTGACATTCTCATTTTGCCCGTATAGCCGCGCGGCCGCCCGCTCACTTCGCAGCGGTTGCGAATCCGCCCGGCGGAGGAATTGCGCGGCAGTTCAGCGAGCTTGAGACGAGCCGCGAACCGCTCCTCCATGGTCAAGGCCTCGTTATTCGCAATCGTCTTCAAGCGGAGGCGGCGGCCGGCATATTGCTTGACCAGCTTGATACGGTGCTTGTTTTTCTCAATCGAGCTTTTCTTAGCCATAAATCCTTACCTCTAGTGTCCGCGTTTGAAACGCCATGGTTTCACTGCCGGAACGGGAAGTTGAAGGCACCCAAAAGGGCGCGCGCCTCATCATCGGATTTCGCCGTGGTGCAAACGATCACGTCGAGACCCAGAATGCTTTCGGTCTTGTCATAGTCGATTTCCGGGAACACGATATGTTCCTTGATTCCCATCGCATAATTGCCGTGGCCGTCGAAACTCTTCGGGTTGAGTCCACGAAAATCCCGGACCCTCGGGAGCGCGATCGTGATCAGGCGGTCGAGGAATTCATACATGCGGGTCTTGCGCAAGGTCACCTTGGCGCCGATCGGCATGTTCTCGCGCACCTTGAATGTCGCGATCGCCTTGCGGGCATGGGTTATGACCGCCTTCTGACCCGCGATCAGGGCGAGGTCCGCCGCCGCAAGGGTGACCTTCTTGGTGTCGTTCACCGCCTCGCCGACGCCCATGTTCAGGACGATCTTCTCGATGCCCGGCACTTCGAACCGGTTTTTATAGCCGAATTGCTCAATGAGGCGCGGCCGCACGACCTCTTCGTAATGTTTCTTCAGCCGTGGCGCGTAATCCGTGGGGGGCGCAAACGTTTCCGCCGCAGGCCGCCTGCGCTCCGTGGTTTCGGCAACGGGCGTCTTTGCCTTGGCCGCGGCTTTCGCAGCACCCTTCGCCGGGTCTTTATCTTTGGCGGCGTCCTTGCCAGCGGGTTTGCCCGCGCCCTTAGCTCCGCCCTTGCCGGTTTTCGACTCAGCCATCGATCAATTCTCCGGAGCGCTTCGCGAAACGGACCTTGCGGCCGTCATCCAACACCTTGAATCCCACCCGCGTCGGCTTGCCATTCTTGGGATCGGCGATTGCGAGATTCGACAAATGGATCGGGGCTTCCTTAGAGATGATCCCCGCTTCCTGCTTGGCGGTTTGCTTCTGGTGACGCTGCACAGTGTTGATCCCGCGCACGATCGCGCGTTCCTCTTTTGGCCGGACCTGCAGGACGTCTCCAGAACGGCCCTTGTCGCGTCCGGTGAGGACAACGACCCTGTCGCCTTTTTTTATTTTTGCGGCCATCACAACACCTCTGGCGCGAGCGAGATGATCTTCATCTGGTTCCTGGCGCGCAATTCGCGCGGAACCGGCCCGAAAATGCGGGTGCCGACTGGCTCCGACTGGTTGTTGATCAAGACCGCCGCGTTCGAATCGAACCGGATGACCGAGCCGTCGGCGCGCTTGATGTCCTTGGCGGTGCGCACGACCACCGCTTTCATCACGTCACCCTTCTTGACACGCCCGCGCGGGATCGCTTCCTTGATCGAGACGACAATTATGTCGCCGACGCCCGCATATTTCCGCTTCGAGCCGCCAAGCACCTTGATGCACATCACGCGGCGCGCGCCGGAGTTATCGGCGACGTCGAGGTTTGTTTGCATCTGTATCATCGTCTCGTACCTTTCTTCCCAGACGGTTTCCAGCGGCGAAACAGCCAGCCGGACTTCGCCGGTTAAGGAGGTTACCCCTCCCAATCCATAAACCCGTTACTTCGCCTCCGCGCCGACAACGATCCAACGCTTCAGCTTCGAGATCGGCTTCGTCTCCTCGATCGACACCGTGTCCCCAACCTTGTGCGCTTTCGTCTCGTCATGCGCGTGATAATTCTTCGATCGCCGCACCGTCTTCTTCAACAGCGGATGCGTAAATCGGCGCTCGACCTTGACGACGACCGTCTTGGCTTGCTTGTCGCTGACGACGACGCCTTGGAGAATTCGCTTCGGCATGTTCTTCGACCTGTCCTTCAAACAAGCAATTACGCCACTGTTCCTAAACTCTATTTTTCGGCTTGACCCTGCTGCTGCGCGGCAAGGGATTTGATTCTCGCGATATCACGGCGCACGACCCGCACCCGGGCGGTATTTTCGAGCTGCCCCGTGGCGCGCTGAAAGCGCAGATTGAATTGCTCTTTCTTGAGATTGAGGAACTCATGCTCAAGCTGATCCTTGGACATCACCTTGAGATCGGACAACCGCTGCTTCTGTTTCACTGCCACGTCTCCCTTACTCGACGATCCGCTCGATGAAACGAGTTTTGATCGGCAGCTTCGCGGCGGCAAGGAGAAGCGCTTCGCGGGCAACACCGGCCGGCACCCCGTCGAGCTCGAACATGATGCGTCCTGGCGCGACCCGGCACGCCCAGAATTCCGGCGCGCCCTTGCCCTTGCCCATGCGGACTTCCGTCGGCTTCTTCGACACCGGAACGTCCGGAAAAATCCGGATCCAGACGCGGCCAGCGCGGCGCATGTGGCGCGTCAAGGCGCGGCGCGCGGCCTCGATCTGGCGCGCGGTGATCCGCTCGGGTTCGAGCGCCTTGAGACCGAACTGACCGTAATTCAATTCGAAGCCAGCTTTCGAGGCGCCGCGTATGCGGCCCTTGAAGGCTTTCCGGAATTTTGTTCGCTTCGGTTGCAACATGGTTCAAACTCTTAAAGCTAGCGCCGTAGCGTGGTCAGGCGGCATCGCGGTCGCGGCGCCGCCGCTCGCCACCGCCGCCGGAATGATCTTGTTCCGCCATTTTCTTGTCTTGCGCCATGGGATCATGTTCAAGAATTTCGCCCTTGAAAATCCAGACCTTGATCCCGCAGGTGCCATAGGCCGTATGCGCCGTCGCGGTGCCGTAATCAACATCGGCACGCAAAGTATGCAAAGGCACCCGGCCTTCGCGATACCATTCGAGNNGATTGCACCGCCCGCTTCATGGCACGGCGGAAGGCGACCCGGCGTTCGAGCTGCTGGGCGATGGAATCGGCAACCAGGGTCGCGTCGATCTCGGGCTTGCGCACTTCGACGATGTTGATCAGCACTTCGGAATCCGTCATCTTCGCGACGAGCTTACGGATCTTGTCGATATCGGCGCCCTTTTTGCCGATGACGACGCCAGGCCGCGCCGAATGGATCGTCACCCGGCATTTCTTGTGTGGACGCTCGATAATGATCTTCGAGATTGCCGCCTGCTTCAGATTCGATACGAGTGCCGCACGAATCGCCATGTCCTCGTGCAGAAGCTTCCCATATTCGGCCTTGTCCGCGAACCAGCGCGAATCCCAGGTCCGGTTGATGCCGAGCCGCAGGCCGATCGGATTGACTTTTTGTCCCATCGTTTTCTCCTTAGGCCTGAGAGGCGGCAGCGCCGGCTTCCCGGACGATAATCGTCAGATTCGCGAATGGCTTATGGATACGGCCGGAACGGCCCCGCGCGCGCGCGCTGAAGCGTTTCAAAACCATCGCATTGCCGACGAAAGCCTCGGAGACGACGAGCTCGTCGACATCCAGATGGTGGTTGTTCTCGGCGTTGGCAATCGCACTCTCCAGGGTCTTTCTCACGTCAAACGCGCTTCGCTTGCGCGAAAACTCGAGATCGGCAAGCGCCTTCTCGACCTTCTTGCCGCGGATCAATTGCGCAAGAAGATTTAACTTCTGCGGGCTGACCCGCAACATCCGGGCGACCGCCTTGGCTTCATTATCCTTCAACGCGCGCGGCGCTTTCACCTTGGACATGACTTCAGTCTCTCTCAGCCTCGTTTGGCTTTCTTGTCGGCCGCATGACCGTGAAAGGTTCGCGTCGGGGAAAACTCGCCGAATCTGTGGCCGATCATATCCTCGGTCACGGCGACGGGTATATGCTTATGGCCGTTGTAGACGGCGAACGTCAGACCGACGAATTGCGGTAGGATTGTCGACCGGCGACTCCAAATTTTGATGATTTCTGACCGGCCCGAATTGCGAGAATTCTCCGCCTTCTTAAGCAGATAGCCGTCGACGAACGGGCCTTTCCAGATCGAGCGAGCCATGATCAGCCCTTCTTCTTGCTTTTGTGACGCGAGGTCACGATGAATTTGGTGGTGGATTTGTTGGACCGCGTCTTTTTTCCCTTGGTCGGCTTGCCCCAGGGCGTCACCGGATGGCGTCCCCCCGAGGTGCGGCCTTCGCCGCCGCCATGCGGATGATCGACGGGATTCATCGTCACGCCACGATTATGAGGTCTGCGGCCAAGCCAGCGGGTGCGTCCGGCCTTGCCCAAGGAAATATTCATGTGATCGGGGTTGGATACCGCGCCGATGGTTGCGAAACACTGGCCGTGGATCAGCCGCTGCTCCCCGGAATTCAGGCGGACGATGACATAGCCTTCGTCGCGGCCGACGACTTGCGCATAGGTGCCGGCCGAACGCGCCATCGCGGCACCCTTGCCGATCTTCATCTCGATATTATGGACGATTGTGCCGACTGGGATATTGGCGAGTGCCATCGCATTGCCGGGCTTCACGTCGGTCTGCGCGCTGGAAATCACTTCGTCGCCAGCCGCCAAGCGCTGCGGCGCGATGATGTAGGAGAGTTCGCCGTCGGCATAACGAATAAGCGCAATGAAGGACGTCCGGTTGGGATCATATTCGATCCGCTCCACTTTGGCCGGAATATCGAGCTTACGCCGTTTGAAGTCGACGATCCGGTAACTCTGCTTGTGGCCGCCGCCGCGAAACCGCACGGTAATGCGGCCATTGTTATTACGCCCGCCGCTCGAAGACTTCCCCTCGGTCAGCTGCTTGAGCGGCTTCCCCTTATAAAGACCAGAGCGATCGACGATGACGAGCTGGCGAAGACCAGGCGTGACCGGTTTGAATGATTTCAATGCCATTGGCGCGATCCTCGCATTAACTCTCAAAGCCCGGTCGTGACATCGATCTTATGGCCCTCGGCGAGGGTCACGATAGCCTTTTTCACGTCGGACTGGACGCCGCGCGTGCCTTTGAAAAGTTTTCGCTTGCCCTTGCGGATAAGCGTATTGACGGCTGTAACCTTGACATCGAAAAGCCGCTCAACCGCGGCCTTGATCTCCGGCTTTGTCGCGGTCTTGCGGACCTTGAACAGGACCTGGTTTGCTTCCGACGCCATGGTCGCCTTTTCGGTGATGACCGGGGCGACAATCACGTCGTAATGATGCGCATCATGCGTAAGTTTTGCCGGGCTCATTTGAAACGCGCCTCCAAGGCATCGATGGCCGCTTTGGTCAAGACGAGCTTCTCGCGGCGGAGAATGTCATAGACGTTGATGCCCTGCACGGGGAGGACGTCAATTTGCGGGATGTTGCGCGCGGCAAGCTGGAAGTTTGCCTCGGGTGCCGGACCGTCGATGATCAAGGCGTTGGTCAAGCCAAGCTTGGCGAAACTCGCCTTCAACGATTTGGTCTTGGCATCGCCCGCGTGGGCTTCCGGCCATACGATGATCGCGCCATCCTTGGCCTTGGCGGAAAGGGCGTGTTTGAGGGCGAGCGCGCGCAGCTTTTTCGGCAAATCATGAGCATGCGAGCGCACGACTGGGCCGAAAGCACGTCCGCCACCGCGAAACTGCGGCACCCGCGCGGAGCCGTGCCGCGCCGATCCCGTCCCCTTCTGCTTGTATAATTTCTTGCCGGTGCGCCAAATGTCCGCGCGGCCCAACGTCTGATGGGTTCCGGCGCGGCGTTTGGCGAGCTGGTAGCGAACCATGCGCGCGATCAAATCCTCGCGCGGAACGAGGCCAAAAATCGCATCGTCGAGGTCAATCGAACCGGCGGTCTCGCCGTCGAGGGAGGTAATGTCGATCTTCACGCGCTGGCCCCCGTCTCTTCCCCGGCCACGCCGCCGGAAGCAGCATCTGCCATACGATATTTGCCGGGCTTCGGCGCCTCTTTCGGAAGCGCCTTTTTCACCGCGTCGCGCACATAAATCCAGCCCCCCGCCGTTCCGGGGACCGCGCCTTCAACGAGAATAAGACCGCGTTCGATATCGAGTTCGACAACGCGCAAGTTCAACGTCGTCACCCGCTCGTCGCCGAGGTGCCCGGCCATTTTCTTGTTCTTGAACGTCTTGCCGGGGTCCTGACGGCCACCGGTCGAACCATGCGACCGGTGCGAGAGCGAGACGCCGTGCGTTGCCCGCAGGCCGCCGAAATTCCAACGCTTCATGGGACCCGCAAAGCCCTTGCCGGTGCTCGTCCCGGTCACGTCGACGAACTGGCCGACGACGAAATGATCCGCCGTGATTTCGGCGCCGACCGGGAGCAGCGCGTCTTCCTCGACACGAAACTCGGCCAGCTTCAGCTTCGGCTCCACCTTGGCGACCGCAAAACGGCCGCGCTCGGCCTTCGAGACATTCTTGACCTTGGCGTGGCCGATACCGAGCTGGACAGCGGTATAGCCATTCCGATCCTTGGTCCTATGGGCCACGACCTGACAGCCACCAAGCTTCAACACCGTGACCGGCACATGTTCCCCAGCGCCGGTGAAGACGCGGGTCATGCCGAGCTTTTGCGCGATGACACCTGATCGCATGGTTAATTCCCTCAAGATCCCTTCCATGGCCAAGTGCCCGGCGGGAACAATTCTCATTTCAACAAGCCAAAAGGCCTTTAAAGCTTGATTTCCACATCGACGCCCGCGGCGAGATCGAGCTTCATCAAAGCGTCCACCGTCTGCGGTGTTGGATCGACAATGTCGAGGACACGCTTATGCGTCCTGATTTCAAACTGTTCGCGCGACTTCTTATCGACGTGCGGTGAACGGTTGACGGTGAATTTTTCGATCTTCGTCGGCAGCGGAATGGGACCGCGCACATGCGCGCCTGTCCGCTTGGCCGTCGACACGATTTCCTTCGTCGACGAATCGAGGATTCGATGATCGAATGCCTTGAGGCGAATGCGAATATTTTGGCCGTTCATCTCAATCCATCCCTGCCGGCCACTTTGGGTCTTGCCCAAACGGCCTAACGCCGATCCTCGTTCTTCCTCCAAACCGCGCCAATAAGGACGACAGCACGGCGGAACTCATTCCATCAAACCCGCGATCGAACCCGCACAAAGCGAATTCCACGCTACTCCGTGATCGAGGCGACGACGCCCGCGCCGACGGTGCGGCCACCCTCGTCCTTGGTCAGAATATAGGCTTCAGCCTTGAACTTCGTATGCGGCTTCACCGAGCCCGGCTTGCACAAAACCTGGCCGCGCTCGACGTCCT
>PLUZ01000485.1 GCA_003162995.1 Methylocapsa sp.
CAACCCAGTATCCGACGCCCGCATTCAGACATTGATTGGCGGGTACATGAACGGGGCCACGACCTTCGGTTCGCCTCATAGGTGGTATCCATAGTGAATGTTTAGGTATCAGTTGACGCTCCGGCGCGAATCGGGTGTAAAGTGCTGCATAAGCAGAAAAACGGGAGAGGCCGGCATGTCAGGGGAGAAGTTCGGCGAGTTCGTGCGTCGGGAACGAGAAGCGAAGGAGATCAGCTTGCGGGAGATGGCCAAAATGATCGGCGTGAGTCCGACCTACCTGGCGAAGGTCGAGCGGGATGAGTTCCCGCCCCCGGCCGAGGATAAGGTTAAGGCGATCGCCAAGATTATCAAATGCGACGCCGACGAATTGATGGCCCGAGCGGGCCGGGTGTCGTCCGACCTCTCCGACATCATCAAGCGCCGGCCGATCGAGATGGCCGCGCTGCTGCGGACCACCAAGGGCCTCAAGACCGAGGACATCGCCCGGCTGGCCACCGATGCGCAGAAGGCGAAGAACAAGTGAACGGCATTGCGGCGCCGGTTTGAACGATGCAGATGGGGATAACTGATAGATGACGATCAAGGTCCGATACCTACCAGAAGATGAGATCGAGCAAGACGCAGAACTGCTGCTCGCTGAATACAAGGAGACTACCGGCGCCCCGATCAAGCTGCCCGTCCCGGTTGCCGAGATCACCACCTACCATCTCGCGTTACGGCTCGGGTTCGCCGATTTGCACCAGACCTTAGGCGTTCCCATGCTGCGCGGCCAACCTGATATTCTGGGAGCGATTTGGATCGACACGGAAACCATCCTGATCGACCGGAGCCTCGATCCGAAGGAGCATCCATCGATGTCGGGCCGTTATCGCTTCAGCCTCGGCCATGAAATCGGCCATTGGCGGCTTCATCGGTCCTATGTCGGCAGGGAAGCAAACCAGAATTCCCTTTTCGACTCGCCATCCGAACCAACCGTGATCTGCCGATCCAGCCAGGCAAAGGAACCAATCGAATGGCAGGCAGACTTTTATTCATCCTGCCTGATGATGCCACGGAGCCGCGTACACGACGAATGGAAAGAGTGTCTCGGCCGCACACGCCCCTTGCTGCTTTCGGACCTGCAACCCAATGACCCGGTAATGCTGCGCGCCCAGACCTCGATTTATGAGCAAGGCAGAAACGAACCTGCAGCGGTGGACGATGCGCTGTTCGAGAACGTCGCCAAACCGATAGCGCGACGATTTGGCGTCTCACCGGCCGCGATGCGTATTCGGCTCGAAGGGCTGGGGCTTTTGCTGCGGGAGGCCCCAAAGCAGACTTCGCTGTGGATTGGCTCCTACCCCCTTTTTTGAGGAGAACGTCAAGTGTCAACTGGACAACCGATGGAGCGAGAAGCGAAGCACGCCGAGGGCGCATTCGAAACCCGCGATTTCTATCTTGCCTGTTTCCTGCGCTGCGCTGGATACGAGCTGCTCGATCTGCGCGCCGAAGGTCGTCGCAAGGTCTTCGTCTTTCAAGATCGCCCGACTCGACGNNCGGGGCGACGTGATGGCCTTCTACGGCGACGCCATCAGCATTCGGCCTTTGGCCTTCGCCGCCACCATCAAGGACATGAAGGGATTGCTGCACAATGGCTGAAGCGCAAATCACACCACCGTTCCAGCGCGCCAAAAGCGGGCAGGTCCGCGAGGCCCTGGACAGGCTTGAAGGGCTTGTCGTCGATGGGCTGAAGCACGGCTTCTTCGATTATTCCATAGCTTGCGAGATTGCCAACGGCGGCAAGCGCCAGCTCGTGATCCGCGCCGGCAAGAGCCACAAGTTCACGATCCCCGAGGACGAAGTGCCGCGCTGAGGCGGCGACGATTGGCGATCCCTGCGATGGGGACGCTCAAGATGCAAATCCCATGAGGTCCAGCGTCATCGGTGGGAATCCGAGGCCGGAGGCCAGGAGCACGGAACGGCGAGAAGCCGACCGTGAGGTCTTCGATGAAACCATCGCACGCTGCGAACGACAATCATATCGGCCTGCAAACCGCCCGGACCCGGCAAGTCTGGCAACCGCGCCTCGGGCGCGACCTCACCGATGAGGACGCCAGGCAAATCACGCTCAATGTCACCGGCTTCTTCGGCATTCTCGCCGAATGGACACGGGCAGAAAAGTTTGCCGCCGACAATGACGCCGTCGCGCCCGCCACGCCGAACAATGGCGAGGTGTGCCATGAAAGCTGAAATAATCGCCAAGGCCCTCGGCGGGCGCAAAGCCGGTGGCGCGTGGATGGCGTGCTGCCCGGCGCATGAGGATCGCGAGCCCAGCCTCTCCATCACCGATGCCAAAGGTGGCAAGGTGCTCGTGCGATGCCATGCCGGTTGCGATCAGCGCCAAGTGATCGCCGCACTTCGCTCGCGCGGTGTGTGGGAGACTGAAGGCCGACATGACGGCCGATCCCCGCGCAAGAGCGTTCGCCGGCTTCCCTCCGCACTCGGTCCTGATATCTTGAAACGTACCGAGGCGGCGCTCGCTTTTTGGCAAGCGTCGCAAGCCGCCGAGGGAACGCTAGCCGACACCTATCTGCGCTCGCGCGGCCTTCATGTCTCGACGCCGTCGTCTATCCGCTTTCATCCCGGATTAAAGCACCCCTCGGACGGCGTTTGGCCCGCGATGGTGGCATTCGTAACGCGCGGCACTGATGCGGAACCGATCGCCATTCACCGCACCTTCCTTGCACCCGACGGCTCCGGCAAGGCGCCGGTCGATCCCACGAAGATGATGCTCGGCCCTTGTCGCGGCGGCGTGGTGCGCCTTGGCGAATCTGACGGCTTGTTGATGGTGGGCGAAGGCATCGAGACCTGCCTCGCCGCGATGCAGGCGACGGGAAACCCGGCATGGGCCGCGCTCTCGACCTCGGGTCTTCGTCTCGGAGCTTAGAGAACGAAAATCTTCGACGCCGCAGCGAGCTTTTGAACACTGAGCGAATCGTCTATCTCGAACCTCAGCCAAAGCGGAATACCGACACGTCAGTGCACCATGGGCAGAACATAGTCCATCGTGCCATAGAGCCCGAAACTGCCGAGTGCCGCAGAGCCACTGGAAACGCGGTCCATTCCGCAATCGTCCGCGAGTAGGTTTCCTATGCCCGAATCCCGCCGCCTCCAGTCCGTTCAAGCGCCGATCATCCCGGTGATCGCCGACCTCATCCGGGCCCCATCCGGGCACCATTTCACTTGGCCAAGGCGTCGTTAACTACGGGCCCCCGTCCGCTGCCCTGACGGAAATCACGCGGTTCCTCGCCGAGCCCCTGAACCACAACTATCAGGGGGTATCCGGGATCCTCAGCCTGCGGGAGGGCATCACCCAAAAACTCGCCGCTGAAAATTGCGTCGACGTCGGCGAGGCCCACGGGAACCGCCTCATGGTCACCGCCGGCGGAAACCAGGCTTTCCTCAATGTTGTCCTCGGGATCCTCGATCCGGGCGACGAGGTCATCCTTCCTGTCCCTTATTATTTCAACCACGAGATGGCGATCACCATGGCCAACGCGCGTCCTGTGCTCGCGCCGACCGACAGCGACTACCAACTGGACTTAGGGGCCCTCCGCTCCGCGATCACGCCGCGAACCCGCGCTATCGTGACCGTTTCGCCCAACAACCCGTCAGGTGCCGTGTATCCCGAAGGCGCATTGCGAGCGGTCAACGCCCTCTGCGCCGAGCACGGAATCTACCACATAAGCGACGAGGCCTACGAATACTTCACCTTCGACGACGCCCGCCACTTCTCACCGGCGTCGATTTCCGGCGCGTCCGCCCACACGATTTCGCTGTTCTCTATGTCGAAGGCTTACGGGTTCGCCAGCGCATTGGCTGGATGGTTTTCCCCGCGGAGCTTGAGCCGGCGATGCAAAAGATTCAGGACACCGTCATCATCTGCCCGCCTGTGATCGCCCAATACGCCGCCGCCGGGGCGCTCGGCCAGGGACCTACGTTCGTGAAGCAGAAAGTCCGCGCGCTCGCGGAAACGCGCACCATGGTGCAACGCCAACTCAGCATTTTGGAGAAGGCCGGCCTGGCAGACGTCCCAGCTGCGTCAGGCGCCCTGTACTTCCTCCTGCGCCTGAGATCGCGACTGACGCCGCTGATCTATGCAACGCGCCTGATTCGCGAACACGGAGTCGCGGTGATCCCGGGTGACGCTTTTGGCCTAGCGAAGGAATGCCACATTCGGGTCGCCTACGGCGCTCTGCAACCTGCCACGGTCGCGGAGGGCATCGGACGGTTGGTCGCCGGCGTGCAAGCACTAAGGGACTGAGTTTCTGCACGCGTTACGTAATATCTTTGAGCGATGGTACGGTTGCAAAAAGAACCGGGATTCGAGGCCACAATGAATGAGGATAGGTTCAACATGGCTGTGCGTCAATTCCTCAAGGTGGTCGGCGTCACCTCGCAACGGGAAATTGAGCGCATTGTTCGCGAAGGAAAGATTGAGGGCACCAAACTGAAATTGCGTATGACCCTGACGGCCGAGAACACGCCGCTCAATCACGTCGTCGAAGAGACGATCGACCTTCGTTGAGCGAATCACCCGTGAGCCCAGACTCCAGCGTCGCATTCAATAATCGTGAGATGGGGATTGTATGCGACCTTGGTCAGGACCGCGTCCATCTCGGCCCGCGAGAACGCGTTGAGGCGACAACGCCATCTAATCCGTTTTCTTCAGCAACTCATAGGTCAGCGCGCTCGACGGACATCGCTTGACCTGTTCGGCGACCGCGTTATCGGAAGCTCCGTTAACGTCGATCCACGGATTTTTCGAGACGTTGAAAACGGAGGGAAGGCCGCGCACGCACTCCCCTGCGTGGATGCAAATCCTGGGGGCATAGCGCACGACGATCTTATCATTTCTATAGTCCTGCATCGCATGTCTCCTCTGCATGGATTGGTTGTCGCTTTCGGAAACTCCGTGCAATTGACTCGCGGTCAGGAGGAATCAGAGCAGGATCGTCGCATGATTGCAATTACCTTCCTTTTTGCCCGGCTCGGCGGCTGCTTCAACAGCGGCCGGAAGCTAAATCCTGTGCTGCGGCATCAGCGCAATTTCCTGCAGCAGGCGCCTATCCCACCACAATGTTCGATATGCACGGGTCGAAAACGGGCCCTAGAGGCACCTAATTTAAGAGCGCAGAACCGACTGGACTTCTGCCGCACAGTACGCATTGCTATGCGCGTCGGCAGGTGGATTTGAGCCACCGTCGGCGCACTGAGGGCTCGCCCCGCGATTTGCGGGGCTTTGGGTCGTGCGAGCGTCAATTTCGGCGCCGCGATTCAATAAGGAGCCCATGCCATGCCGACCCTTTCCGTCGAGAAGACCCAGAACTTCGAGAGCACCGCACCCAAAAAGGGGGCTGCCAAACCAAACGCACCCTCGCGACGCAAGGCACCGTCTGTTGCGGCCAGCCCCAAAGAGCCGCTGCGGTCTGTTGGATTGAAGACTGCGCGGGTCACCGCCATGAACATGTCACCGACGCCTGATGAACCAGGGGTCGAGCGCGTTACCAGGCATAAGAAACCACTGAGCTCACCTGAATCGCCGGATACGCGGAGCGCCGCCGCGAAGATGCCACCGCAGGCTGAAGAACCACGGGGCGAGCGTGTTACCAAGCAGGAGCGCATGCTCACTCTCCTCAGCCGGCCAGAGGGGACGAGCATCACAGAGATGATGCAGGCGACAGACTGGCAGCAGCACAGCGGACGCGGGTTTTTGGCGGGCACGGCGAAGAAAAAGCTCGGCTTTTCGCTTACATCCTCGAAGCCCGATGATGGTGTTCGCCGTTATCGCATCGAGACGCGCCGCGGCCGCTGACATGGCCAAGCCGTCGATTGATGTCGCGGAGATGCTGGCGCGGCTTTCCGCCTCGACGATCTTCGAATTGCGCGGCGAATGGCGGCGGCTGCATCGGGCGCCGCCNNACGGTTGTCCCGTGATCTCTTGATGCGCGGGATCACCTACAAGCTCCAGGAGAGGCCGCTCGGCGGCCTTTCCCAATCGATCCTGCGCAAGCTGGAACGCCTGAACCTCGACTCGGAGGCAAGCGACGCGCAAAAGCCCGCACCACCGATTTCGTTGAAGGCCGGCACCCGGCTCGTGCGTGAATGGCGCGGCGTCACCCATACCGTGCTTGTCCATGCCGACGGGTTCGAATGGAAGGGCCGGCGCTATCGGTCCCTCACAATTGTCGCGCGTGAGATCACTGCAGCCCATTGGTCGGGTCCTCGTTTCTTCGGTTTAAGAAAGTACGCAGGCTGCTCCGTCGAGCGTGCAGGGGGCGAACATGCGGAAGCCTGATCGCCCGAAGTCCAGCCAGATTGTTCGTTGCGCGATCTACACCCGAAAATCGTCCGACGATGGGCTCGAGCAGGAGTTCAACTCCCTGGACGCCCAGCGCGAAGCCTGCGAGGCCTACGTCACGAGCCAGCGTCACGCCGGATGGATCGCGCTCCCCGAAATGTACGATGACGGCGGCCTCTCGGGCGGCTCGATGGAGCGCCCGTCCCTGCAGCGGCTCCTCTCCGATATCAAGGCTGGCAAGGTTCAGATCATTGTCGTCTACAAGGTCGACCGCCTGACCCGCTCCCTCGCCGATTTCGCCAAGATCGTCGATGTGCTGGATGCCCATGACGCCTCGTTCGTCTCGGTGACGCAGCAGTTCAACACCACGACGTCGATGGGGCGTTTGACACTCAACATGCTCCTCTCCTTTGCCCAATTCGAACGCGAGATCGCGGGCGAGCGCATTCGTGACAAGATCGCCGCGTCGAAGGCCAAGGGCATGTGGATGGGCGGCAATGTGCCGCTCGGCTACGACGTCAGGGAACGGAAGCTGGTCGTCAATGAAGCCGAGGCGTCGACTGTCCGGATGATCTTCCAGCGCTACGCCGAGCTTGGCTCGGTCGCGCTGTTGAAGGCAGAGCTTGAGCGGGCCGGCATCGTGAGCAAGCGACGGGAGGGAGCCGGCAGAGAGCTTTCCGGCGGCAAGTGCTTTTCTCGCGGCGCGCTTTACCTGATGCTACAGAACCACATCTATCGGGGCGAGGTCGCGCACAAGGACAAAATTTACCCAGGTCAGCACGAGGCGATCATCGAGCCAGAGCTGTGGCAGGCTGTTCAGGACAGGCTCGCTGCCAGCCGGCGTGAGCGGTCGATGGCCGTTGGCGCCGAGGCACCGAGTCTGTTGTCGGGCCTGATCTTCGATAGCGACGGTGCTCGCCTCTCTCCCACGCATGCCGTCAAGAAGGGCAAGCGGTATCGATACTATGTCTCGACGCAGCTTATCACTGGCAGCCGCTCTGAGCATCCCAAAGGCCGGCGCATTCCGGCGGGCGACATCGAAGGGCTGGTGCTCGACCGTCTGCGCGCGCTCTTCGCGTCTGCTGCGGAGGTCAGTGACGCCGTCGCACCGCTCGGCCTCGACGCCGCGACCCAGCGAGGGGTGCTCGACCGATCGGTGAAGCTGGCGGAGCGCTGGACCACGCTTGCATCACTCGAGCTTCGCGAACTCGTGCATTCCTTGGTCCAGCAGATCCAGATTGACGAGGCCCAAATTTTGGTGTGGCTCAATCGAACCGCGATCGTGTCGAGCGTGACGCCCGATGCGCCTCCCAAGCCATCAGATTACGTGCCGACCTTAGAATCTTCGGTCCTGTCGATTACCGCAAGCCTTCGCCGGGCGGGAAAGGGTGTGCGGCTGGTGATCGGCAATGGCGCCGCGAAAGCGATCGACGATGGCCTGGCCTCCCTGATCGCCCGAGCGGTGGCAACGCGCAACATGCTCCTTGCGGGCCGTGATGACAGCATCGACGCCATGGCGTTGCGGCTCGGCGTCAGGCGCGATTATCTGGCGGTGCTCGTGCGTCTTTCATATCTCTCTCCCGAGATCGTTCGTGCGATCTTGGTTGGCCAACAGCCCATCGAGCTGACGCCGACGCGACTTGTAGCGCTTTCCAGAAATCTACCGCACGATTGGCAGGAGCAGCGGCGGCTCCTCGGATTTGCGCCTGCCTGACGCCGCGCCACTCCCACTCCAATGCTCGACATCTGACGGGTCAAAAAAGGGCCCTAGAGACCTTTCGCGCCTTCGCACGCGTCAGGCCGCGGTTTTGCGTCTCTGGAATACGACCATTGTGATGGAGGGCCAGTAACCGGCGGATATGTCGGCCGACTTTTGGCGGAAACGAAAAGCAACAAACTCCAGTAATATCAGCTAGTTACGTGGCTGGGGGACCTGGATTCGAACCAGGATTAACGGAGTCAGAGTCCGCGGTTCTACCGTTGAACTATCCCCCACCGGTTCACCAGCGATATCCTTAACGATAAAGACTTCGCCGCCGGCAACATCGCATAGGCTTCAGAGTGAAACCGTGGTCTAGTTGCTGGTTCACGGACTGTCAACGCTTGGCGCGCGCTGTTTCCTTCCATGCACCCTATGATGCGGCGGTGGCGGTTCCGTTCAGCGGATTGGCTGGATCCCAGCGGTAGCGCAATGTCTCGAAACGCATATTGAGCGCATCGACGAGCACAAGCTTGCCCACAAGTCCTTCGCCAAAACCGACAATTTCACGGAGGACTTCCAGGGCCATCATCGCGCCAAGAATGCCTGTCAGAGCGCCGAGCACACCAGCCTCGGAACACACCGGCACCGTGCCTTCCGGAGGCGGCTCCGGATAAAGGCAACGGTAGGTTGGATTAGGTTCGCCCGAAGGACCCTTTTCATAAGGCCGCAAGACAGTCAGCGAGCCGTCGAACACACCAACCGCGGCGGTCACCAGCGGGCGCCTTTCATAAAAGCACGCGTCGGACACCGCATAGCGGGTTACAAAATTGTCCGAGCCATCGGCGACGACATCGAAAGCGCCGGCCATGGCCCGGGCATTATCCCGCGTGAGCCGCGCATGCAGCGCGGTGACCTTGACGTGAGGATTCAATCTTGCGATCGCAGCGCTCGCGCTTTCGACTTTGGCACGGCCAATGTCAGCCGTCCCATACAGAACCTGGCGCTGCAGGTTCGACAGCGAGACTTCGTCGTCGTCGACGATGCCGATCTCACCAACGCCCGCTGCGGTGAGATACTGAAGGAGCGGCGATCCGAGACCACCCGCGCCAATGACAAGTACGCGCGCAGCCTTCAGCTTCTGCTGGCCAGGTCCGCCAACGCCGTGCAGCACGATATGGCGCGCGTAGCGTTCGATTTCCTTGGGGGAGAACATGGCGAGGTCTCACAAAGCTAAAGCAACAGCTGGCCTTGATAGAAGGCATGGGCGAGCATTTCCTCGCAATCTCGGGTTCGAAAACAAGGAAGTCAATGCCGGTTTCCGCCGGCTTCGTGGCAAAGAAAAGCGGCCTTGACCCCTCCCCCTGCCTTGATATTCTAGAATAGGTCGCTTGAGCAGATAAAGCACACAATGAGTTGGAGCCGGCGATCCATGCAACGGATTTCAATCAGCCGCGCCGATTTCGCTCCCGCCTTACTTTTTGCCCTGGTGCCGCTTGCTTTTCTCGCCGCGATCACATTCTACCAATTTTTCAAGAACGTGCCCGACGCAAGATTGGCACGCGAAGACACCAAAAAAACTTTTCTCATCGTGCGCACCGCGAGTGCCGTGGACGAAGCGATTCAGGATGCGGAGCGAGGCCAGCGCGGCTATCTGATTACTGGCCGCGACTCCTATCTCGATCCTTACAATAGCGCCAAGGAACGTTTGCCGCAGCTGCTCGTCGATTTGCAACAGGCCGTTGCCGACAGGCCCGAACAGCAACGCAGGCTGCTCGCTCTCCAGGGCGACCTGACGACCAAAATGAACGAATTGGCCGAGACGATCGCAAGGCGGCGCGAACAAGGCTTCGGCGCGGCTCAGGCGATGGTGAATACCGATGCCGGGCGGATTGCGATGGAGGCTGTCGAAGCCGACATTGGCGCGATCATAGATGCCGCCGATATGCGACTGCAGGCGCGGATGGCAACCGCGGAATCGTTGGAACAACGCGTGCTGATGACCTTCCTGATAGGAAGCATCATCGCGGCTTGCGCGCTCATCGCCGGCGCAATTCTTCTCGCCAGGGCCTATCGCCGGGCGGCATCCTCGGAACGCCTACTGCAAGCGACGCTCGACAGTGTGCGCGAGGGCGTGGCGGCGTTTGACGCGGATCGCCGCCTGATCGCCTGGAACCAAACGTTCTCGCGAATGCTCAAGCTGCCAAGGAGGACGCTGCGGCGCCGTGAAGCCTTGCCCGCCGGCAAGACAACCGAAATCGACCGGTTCAACGATTATTTCGAGACTCTCGATGCGGAGGTCAAACAGACCGGCCGGGCGGCGCTCATGGAGTCCAAGGAAGCGGACGGAAGGTCACTGGAGATCTTTCATAAACCAGCCGAAGATGGAGGCTCCGTCACCACTTTGCTCGACAGAACCGAGCTGCGTCAAACCGAGGAAGCGTTGCGCCAGGCGCAGAAGCTTGAGGCGCTCGGCCAAATGACAGGTGGAATCGCGCATGACTTCAATAACCTCCTCACTGTCATTATCGGTGCGACGCATCTTCTGCAGCGCGCCGTGGCCAAGGACGCGCAGGCGCTCCAGCGTATCGATATGGTGACGGCTGCGGCCGAGCGCGGTGCCCGGCTGATCCAGCAGCTCCTCGCCTTTGCGCGCCGGCAACCGCTCGAGCCGGAAATTGTCAACCTTGGCCACCTCATGACGGAGGTTCTCCCGATGGTGCGGCGCGCGGTTGGAGAAAAGGTCAGCGTCGAATATGTAACCAGCGGCGGCCTCTGGAACACCACCATCGATGCGACCCAGTTCCAGACGGCGGTTTTGAACCTTGCGATCAACGGACGCGATGCCATGCCGGATGGCGGCAAGCTGACGATTGAAGTCGCAAACGCGGCGCTCGACGATGCGTATGCCGCGAGCCATCCGGAAGTGGAACCTGGTCAATATGTCATGTTCGCGATCACCGACACCGGCAAGGGCATGGACGCGGCAACTTCCATGCGCGCCCTCGATCCGTTTTTTACGACGAAGCCTGTCGGCGAAGGCACTGGGCTTGGGCTTCCACAAGTCTATGGCTTTGTCAAACAGACAGGCGGACATCTGAAAATCTACAGCGAGGTCGACGAGGGCACGACCATTAAGCTTTATCTTCCCCGCGAACTTGGCGATGTGTTCTCTCAGCCGCGCCAAGCGGCAGCGCTCGCGCTCGCCGGCACCGAAACAGTGCTCTTGGTCGATGACGACGAAATTGTCCGCGCGACCGTTGCTTCTATGCTGGAAAGCCTGGGCTATGAAGTGCTCACGGCATCGAGCGGCGTGGAGGCCTTATCCATCCTCGAAAATGGCACGGCGATCGCTCTGTTGTTCACGGACGTCGTTATGCCGGGTCCAATCAGTGGCCGCAAACTTGCCGAACGGGCGGTGGAAATCAATCCGGCGATCAAGATATTGTTTACCTCTGGCTACACGGAAAATTCCATTGTTCACCACAGCCGGCTCGACACTGGAGTGGAGTTTTTAAGCAAGCCTTTTGATCGAGAACGGCTTGCCGTAAAGGTTCGCCGTGTGCTCGACGGACCGGCCAAGAAAACCGGAGACTCCGGACCAAATGGAACCGGAGGCCAGGCACCCACAGACCTCTCCTCCTCTTCGGCAGGTCAATGAGACCCGGGGCGTGCCGCGACCATGATTGCTTCTAGATGAATCGCTCATGGTCCCTATCTCTTTGTTTTCTCGTATGATCTTTCCCAAAAAGGCTGCAACTTTTTGGGATCAAGCCCTAGATCACGATGAGATTGGATTGAATCAATGCATAATTATGAACGTGACTGATTCCTTAAAGGTTAGAGCGGGCTGCGGGCGGAAAACTGGTGTGCACTTTTCCCCATCCCGCTCTGGTCCACGATGAAAGAATTCTTGGAAAAAAACTGTGTCCTTGCTGGATTTCATGAATGAGATCGTGTTCAAGACAAGACCGCACCACCACCGCCATCTTTCATACGCATCCTTCAGAATAAGGGCTTAACGGAATGCAACTGAAATCTGCTTTTTTTCTCGTTATGATCTCGCTGTCCCTGACCGCTCCAGCTCTCTGCCAATCCGGTCTGCGGGCGCAGCAGGAACAGGCATGTCAGGATGACGCTTACCGCCTGTGCCCCGATGAGATTCCCGACGAGGCGCGCGTAGCCAATTGCCTAGGGCGCCAGAAAGCCAGACTCAGTCCCGCATGCCGCGCGATGTTCAAGCAACCGCCCCGCCAACGCTAGAGCATGCCCCGAAGAAGTTGCCCGGCTTTTTCGGTTTTGACATGCGCCAGATCTTCGATTTTGAGCTGCGTCCTTATCAATCGAATGAG
>PLUZ01000310.1:0-5729 GCA_003162995.1 Methylocapsa sp.
CTCTTGGCGGGCGGCCGCTATGCGCGCCGCGAACCGTCACGAATGGCTCAAAGCAGGCCCATTCCTCATCCGACATCAATCCCCGAATCAAGCGCGCCTCCTTCCGAAAGCGACCTTGAATCAGAACCTTGACCCAATGGGAATCCTATTTGTCAACGCGTCCTAGGAAGCCCGCCAGCGCCCCAAAAGTAGAAAACACATGGATTGCCCATGCGCGAGCATGGGACACGCTATCTCGCCTCGCCACCGCTTCCCGTGTGGCAAATATGCTCGCCTCTCCCCCGCCGAACGCAAGGCGGTGGCAGAAAAGGCCGTCGATGCCTGTCAGGAGCCATCATGGAAGGCTCTGCTTCACTCTCGGTGCAATCTGGGGAAAAGGGAGGACAGAACCGCCTGAAACTGCTTGGGGTTCAGACATTTTCAGTCGCGTCGTCCATGACACTATACGGTGTGGCCCCGCCGGACCAGTGTCTCACGCGCTCACTATAAGTTAGGGCGTGTCGTGGCCGTGACCTTGCACCGAGAGTGAAGCAGAGCCCGATAAAGTACAATGTGACAGCAAGTAATGACAAGACCTGCTGGTACACGTAAGACCGTCTCAAGGATTGGAGTGGTCCGGGAATCTGGGTCATTGTTCACCCGAGGAACGAGATGAAGTGGCATGCCATGCTAAGTGATTTAAGCTCCACCTTTACCGCACGGGAGGGCTGCTACCCCCAAATTCGAGACGGTCTCTGCTGGCGAGAGTCAAACGCGTCCAAAAGCCCGACGAAAGGCTGATCGCTTAGGTTGGTCTACGTGGCATCGACGGATGCTGATAAAGTTTGGGGTTGAATTTGAGCTCACCCGGTCACATGATTCTCGTAGCGTTGAGTCGGGAATGGATCGCATACCGTCAGGTGGCGCAGCCAAAAATCATCGGCGAGTTTTCATAGGCGTGACCAAAACTTCATTGTAATTCCTTCCCTAAAAGGCGACATCAGCCCCCACCGGCATCATTTTCAAGTACCCCACAATCGCGTAGATATGGATCGAGAATGGGCTCTGTTGAAACTCAGCATTGCATCGCGCCGCAAGTAGAGGCCGAAATCCTCGCCATTTTCGCCAGCATTTTTCAGGAAAATGCGCCGCGCCAAGCCAGCGAGAACGCAGACCTTAAAGTCACCCGCAAGCT
The DNA here is from genome assembly GCA_003162995.1 of Methylocapsa sp. Classification (GTDB taxonomy): domain Bacteria; phylum Pseudomonadota; class Alphaproteobacteria; order Rhizobiales; family Beijerinckiaceae; genus Methylocapsa. The sequence continues at coordinate 1,175 of PLUZ01000310.1, forward strand.
TGCCGAAAAAGGAAACGCCGGGGCGCAGATTCAGCTGGGTTCCATGTATTACTTTGGCGACGGCGCGCCGCAAAACTATTCAGAGGCGCGGGCCTGGTGTTTGAACGCCGCTGCTTTCGACGTCTGCGAGGCTCAATCGCTCCTCGGTAGGATCTACGCCAACGGTTATGGCGTGAGCCAGAACTTCCAAAGAGCTGCGGATTGGTTTCGAAAAGCCGCCGATCAGGAGAGTGCCGCCGACCAATGCGCGCTCGGCGTCCTCTACGCCCATGGCGCAGGCGTTCCCCAGGGCGATGTTGAGGCCGCTGCTTGGTTTAAGCGTGCGGCTTACAAAGGGAACGTCTTCGCCCAATGCGCTTTTGGCATACTTCACGCTTATGGCGCGGGCGTGCCACAAGACTTTTCCGAAGCGGTGAAATGGTTTCAGAAAAGCGCGGAGAAAGGCCATGCCGGCGCGCAGGCCTATCTCTGCATTCATTACGCGCATGGGGCGGGCGTTCCGCAAGATCGTGAGCAAGCCACGCATTGGTATTGGACGTGCCGCCAAACCGATCCTATCGCCGCGCAATTTGCGCTTGACGCCATAGCCTCTGGCCAGCCAAAAAAGCACGCGCTTGATGACGCTGACGGCGCCTTCCGCGTGGCGCGGCCTCTCTCAGCAACCTTAAGCGACGTCTCCAATCGTCGATGGGGACAACTTCTGGCGCGTTGATCTGCGACGCCCCATAGCAAAGCCCGGTGCGCCAAATCGTCCTTGCGATCCGCCGGCTCTGTTTCAATCTCCGAGCAGGGAGGGACCGTGAAAGCCAACGGGTTCGTGTTTTCTAATGTTTTGATAGGTCGATCGGATTTGGCTTGGGAGACGCCGAAAGTCGCGAAAAAATGACTAACGGCAAGATTGGACCACAACGCCCCGTATTTATAAACGCTTGCAAGATCGATCAGCGGCACTTTTCACAGAGATTGAGGAAGAACCGATAAAGTACAATGTGACACCGTCCGTCATGGGCGAGATGATGCAAGATCAGGATGCTTCCAGGACGAGCCGGGTCATGGCAGCGGTCCTGCGCATGGACAAGCTCGACATCACGGAGTTGAAGCGGGCCTATGACGGCGGTGCTGTCTAGGCGGCCACGCCCGTGCCATGTGGCTCGTGTATCGCCTGTGTTCATTGGAACTGCTGTTCGATCAACCCAAACCTTACGAGGAGACGCCCATGTCTAAGACTCTCGGACAATTCGTCTGGTATGAGGGGACACCTCAAGCTTTGTGCGCCAGACCGCGTTAACTCAGACAAAACATGAACATTAGCCCGGCGTGGGTGCGAAGATAGAACATCGACGAATGGCCGGCGCTTTTTTGCCGAGTCATCCGAACCTCTCAACCCATTGATCCGCCACAGGGCTGATCGGCACCACAAAATCTGGAATATTTGCCGACGCCCGAGTCGGGATACCTTGCATTGTCAGTGACGCAAGGGGCATCGTGATGGGTCGACGCAATTTACTTACCGAGGAAGAGCGGGATCAATTCTTCTTGGTATCGGTCAATGAAGCAAACCTGATCAAGCACTACACTTTGTCCCCTGATGATCTTGAGAAAGCGCTCGCCAAACGTGGCGCGAGGAACCAGCTGGGCTTTGCCCTGCAACTTTGTTTGCTGCGCTATCCCGGCTTCGGCCTGCGCATTGATGAGCCGGTTCCCCAGGATTTGCTGGACTATCTCGCCCACCAATTGAGCGTCCGGTCGGAGGTTTTTCGCGATTACAGTCGGCGTCATCAAACACGGCTCGATCATGCCGGTGAGTTGGCTGAATTTCTTGGTCTCCGCGCGTTCACGCCGGGAGACTTTCGAGCAGCGGTCGACATTGCGGCCCAAGCGGCGAGAGGCGCGGATAAGGGTGCTCCGATCGTGACCGCCATTCTGGACGGCCTCCGCTCAGCCAAGATCGTCCTGCCCAGCCCGGAGACGATCGAGCGTGTCGGGCTTGCCGGTCGCGCGAAGGCCCGCAAGCAGGCGGCTGACGCTTTGGTGGTCGGATTGGTTCCCGCGCAGATCGCAGCGATCGATGCGCTTCTCACCAACGATCATAATCTGGGTAGCTCCCGTCTCGCCTGGCTCCGCAATATGCCGGAATCGCCGAGCGCCGGAAACATGAATGAGCTCCTTGCGCGTCTTGCCTACGTCCGTGCGCTCGAGCTCGACGCAAATGCCGCCAATGCCATCCACGGGCATCGCTTCCAGCAGATGGTTCGGGAGGGCGCCGCGGCGCCAGCATTTCTGCTTAGCGATTACGGCCCTCGTCGTCGCCGCGCAATCCTGGTCGCCCAGATGCTGGACCTGGAAGTGCGGCTGTCTGATGGCGCGCTCGCGATGTTCGATAAGCTGATCGGATCGCTGTTCGCGCGGGCGCGCAAGCGCCAGGAGCGACGCTACCAGGCCACGACACGCGATGTCGCGCGGCTAATGCGTTTGTTCGATCGAACGATCGGCGCGCTCACCGAGGCCCGCGAGCAAGACGCGGATCTTTCCGCGGCGATCGACGAAGAAATCGGCTGGAACGAACTACTGGAGATCAAGCCCGAAGTGGAGGCCCTGGCCAACTTCGCCGAGGAGGACCCGCTGGTCACGGCGACTGAGAAATACATGACGCTGCGCAAATATGCGCCGGCATTTCTCGAAGCCCTCGAATTCATGGCGAGTGGACCAAAGGACCCAATGCTGCGCGCCATCAAAATCCTGCGCAAGCTCAACGAGAAGCGGCGGGGTGATGTGCCCGACGCCGCGCCCATGCCGTTTGCAAACAAGAAATGGAAGCGATTGGTCACCGAAATGGGAAAGCCGGATCGCCGTCTCTACGAGACCGCCGTCCTCACGACATTGCGAGATCGATTGCGCTCTGGCGATATCTGGGTGGCGAGGACACGGAACTATCAACGCTTCGACGACTACCTTTTGCCGTCGGCGGACGTGGCCGAGAAGGCAGCCGATCTGGCGATCACAACTGATGTCGATACTTATCTCAGCGGTCGCGCAAAATTGCTCGATTGGCGGCTGCGCCGCTTCGCCCGCATGCTTAATCGCGGCAAGGTCGAAGGCGTCGAATTGAGCAATGGCAAGCTCCGCGTGACGCCGTTGAAGGCAATTACTCCGCCACAGGCTGATAGGCTCGATCGGATCATCGATGATCTGCTCCCTCGCATTCGAATTACCGAGTTGCTGGCCGACGTCGATCGTCGGACTGGGTTCGCCGCCCACTTCACCGATCTGCGCAGCGGCAGACGTCACGACAATCCAAATGCAGTGCTCGCCGCAATCCTTGCGGATGCGACCAATCTCGGCATCGAACGCATGGCGGACGCTTCCAAGGGCGTCACCTATCCACAACTGGCATGGACGCATAATTGGTATTTGAGCGACGACAATTACGCCGCTGCGCTGACAAGCATCATTGATGCGCATCATGGGCACCCTTTCGCCGAAATCTGGGGCGACGGTACGGCCTCGTCATCGGATGGACAGTATTTCCCATCCGGCCGAAGCGGCGGTGGCCAAAGCGAGATCAACGCGAAATACGGCTCCGAGCCGGGCGTCAGCTTCTATACCCATGTATCCGATCAGTATGGGTCATTCCACATCAAGGTCATTTCCGCGACCAATGCCGAAGCGCCGCATGTGCTGGATGGGCTGATGCACCACGGCGCGTCGCTCGATATCAAGGAGCACTTCACGGATACCGGCGGCGTCTCTGATCACCTCTTCGCGTTATGCCATCTTCTCGGTTACCGGTTCGTGCCGCGCATCCGTGATTTGCAGGATCGCAGGCTCGGAACAATCGAAGCGCCCGGTCGCTACGAAGGCTTGGTGCCGCTGATGGGCCGTCCGATCCGAACCGACATCATCCGCGAATGTTGGGATGAGATCATCCGTCTCGGCGCCTCGGTGAAAGCCGGCGTGGTCGCGCCCTCGGTCATGCTGAAGAAGCTGAGCGCTTTCAAACGTCAGAACCGCCTCGATCTCGCCCTGCAGGAGATCGGCCGCATCGAGCGCACGCTGTTTACCCTCGATTGGTTGGAAAGCGCAGATCTTCGCCGTCGTTGTCAGGCCGGACTGAACAAAGGTGAATCGCGCCACTTTCTAGCGCGGGCGATTTACGCCCATAAGCAGGGTCGGGTTACCGACCGCACCTTCGCCAATCAGAACTTCCGAGCGTCCGGTCTCAATCTGGTGATCGCCGCCATCGTCTATTGGAACACGCTTTACATGGAGCGCGCAGTTGAACATCTGCGCACGAACAGCATCGATGCGCCCGATGATTTGCTCGCTCACGTCGCTCCGCTCGGCTGGTCGCATATAAGCCTTACCGGCGACTATCTTTGGGACCAATCCACGCTCATTCCAGATGAATTCAGACCGTTGCGGCTGCCCGGAAGCCGCCTCCAAACCGCGGCATAACCCCTTGTTCATGTTTTGTCTGAGTTAGCGTGGTCTGGCGCACAAAGCTTGAGGTGTCCCCCATTATGCGCCAATCGCCGCCGCCGATCCGCCGGACGGG
>PLUZ01000310.1:5758-6229 GCA_003162995.1 Methylocapsa sp.
ACTACACGCTTCGGACGGCGCGGGCCATGGCGTCCTCTGGCGGATCGCCGATCACGCGGCTTGACGCTGTTCCTCCTTTCGGCAATAGCGCTGCCAATATCCAACCCAGGGACGTGATGGCGGATGACCAATCGTTAAACGGCCACATGCTTTGAATTGGGTTTCGGTAACTTCTTCACTGGTTGCCGATCAACGCCAGGGATCATGCCAGCCACCAACCAGCTAGACTTGCTCATCTCGAGAAGCGGCCCGAAGCCGGCCGCCCGGGACTAGCGAGGATCTCCAGCACGGCGATCTGCTCGCGAAAANNTGCGACCGCGCGACGCATTGCCTAATTCCATTGCGACGTTAGAATGGTGCGTCGCAGCATTCTCGGCCCACCATCTTCCGATTGGAGATTGGGCAAGTTCTCCGGACCATGGAGGCAACCATGAAAGTCGGCCAGCGGGTTCGCTTCAAGCCCACCTCGGG
>PLUZ01000513.1 GCA_003162995.1 Methylocapsa sp.
CGCCGCGAACCTGAGCGCCGCAAACGCACTGGCCCAGCGAGTTTTAGCGATGCGTTCGGTGGCAGAGGTCCGAGCGCTGCTCCGGGTTCCACCTGGCGGATGAATGTGGTCGGATCGGCCTGATGAAACAGAATGCAGCGGCCGATCACTGCCTCGAACCGAACAGTCGACGATCGGAACTCTCAAGTAGGAGTTCAAGTCGGTCGATTTGCCGGACGATCTGCTGCTTCAGGTGCGGCTGCAGCGGGCGGCCATCAATGTCTTTAACCCGCGCGATCCCTGACGGCGATCCACCTTCTCCGGCCGTGGCACCTGCAGCATCGCACAGACGCGCTGCTCTCCGCGATGATAGGCCATCAGGGCCCGCACCAAAGCCTCACCGTCGAAGTGGCGGGGCGGACCCGCGCGGCTTCTTCTTCGGCGATCTCTTTGTCGAGAACACAGGCGCTAGGGAACGTCGTAGATTTTTTAATGAGGACGGACGTGAGGTGCACTTTGGCACACCGCTGGCTTTGACCTGTCGGAAGTCGCTGGACTTTGGTGCGGTGCCGAGCATTGCTTGGTGTCGGACGCAGAGGCGCTGAAACGCGCTCCTCCCTACCCCGCTGGCCTGGCGCCTTTGCGGGGTCGCGCTGGTGACAGCCCATGTGTTGCAAGAGAAGGAGGAGAAAATGGCGAAGCTCACCGACAGTCAGCTGATCGTGCTGTCGAAGGCAGTGGCAAGGGAAGATGGTGCAGCGGTTGTTCCACCGAAGTTAAACAAAGCCGCGGCAGCAAAGATCGGATCGAGTCTCATTGGCCGTAAGCTGATGCGGGAGATCAGATCCAGGCCCGGCATGCCGATCTGGCGTGCGGACGAGAACGGACTGTTGGGTCTACCCCTATTAGAGCAATGAGATGCCGAACATATTAGGGGGGCCTCCTCAGCCGAGGGTGAACGGGACCCACCTTTGTTAGTGTGCGCCAACACCGGACGTGGCGCCCTTTTTGAGCATAGCAACCATCACGGCGGCGACCAGCAGCACGAACCCGAGCAATGCAAAGCAGTCGGCGTAGCCCATGATCGTCGCCTGGGCGCGGATCGTGTCACCGACGGCGATGATGGCGCGGTGCATTGCGCTCGCTGGATCCGGGAAGCCGTGGGACATGAAGTACTGCTGCAAGTCGGTCAGCCGGCTGCGAGTCGCTGGTTCGAGCAGCGAGACTTCCGGGGTGATGATGGCCGAGTGGAACTGCTCGCGCTTGGTGAAGAACGTCTCGATCGCCGCGGTGCCGATCGCGCCGCCAAGATTGCGCATCATGTTGAAGAGACCCGACGCAGCGCCTGCCTCTTGGGGCGCGATCCCAAGCATCGCGATCGTGGAAAGCGGGGTCATCACCATCGCCTGACCGATCGCGCGAACGATGTTCGGCCAAAAGAGCTGCGGCCCGGCGTAGTTCTGGTCCATCTCCACGTTCATAAAACAGCTGGCGGCAAAGACGACGAGGCCGAAACCAACCAGCAAGCGCGCATCGATGCGCTTCATCAACAGTGGCACCAGCGGGATCAGCAGCAATTGCGGCAGCCCGATCCAGGCCATAACCTCGCCGATCTGCTCCGAATCGAAACCTTGTGTTGCGACGAGATATTCTGGTAGCAGGTAGACCGAGCCGTAAAGGGCGAAGCCGAGCAGGAAATTGCCCGCCGTGCCGAGGCCGAAATTACGCCGGCCGAGAAGGCGCAAATTCACTAGCGGTTGCGATGCAATGAGCTCGAGTACGAGAAAAGCGCCGAGTGCGACTGCCGCTACCAGGCTCAATTTGACGATTAACGGTGAGCCGAACCAGTCATAAACATTCCCGTCGTCGAGCACGGTCTGAAGCGCGGTGAGGCCGACCGCCATTAGCGCGATCCCGCGCCAGTCGCCACGGCGCAACAGCCCTAACTGCATCGTCGATTTTGGCAGACCATACCTCAGCGCGCCGAGCATCACGATGCCGGGGACAAGATTGAGGTAGAAGATGTAAGGCCAGCCGTAGTTGTCGGTGAGATAGCCGCCGATCGTCGGGCCGATCGCCGGCGCGAAGGTCGCGGTTACCGCGAACCCGGCGAGGCCGATCGGATGCTTCGGGCGCGGCAGCATGGTCATCACGATGGTGAAGGCGAGCGGGATCATGACCCCACCGGAAAAGCCTTGTAGCGCCCGGGAAACGATCATCTCGCCCAGGCTGTGCGCCTGCCCGCACAGGGCCGAGAACAGTAGGAATAGCGCCACGTTGGCGAGTAAATAGCGGCGCAGCGAAAACACTTGGCTCAGAAAGTTTGTAAGCGGGATGACAATGATTTCGCCGATCAGATAGGCGGTCGATATCCAAGTGCCATAAACGCCGCCAGTACCGATGCCCCCTTCGATATACGGCAGTGAGGCGTTGGCAATCTGGATATCAAGCACTGCCATGAAGGCGCCCAGCAGCGAACCACCCACGGCGACCCAGGTCTTCAGCGTGAGCGGCGCCTCGTCGGCGCGATCGGCGCTCATGACGCGCTCGCCAAGCTCGGCGCTGAGGTGGCCGGTTTCGTATCGATTGTCGGCTCGACCGACATTCCGGGGCGCAACTTGCCGACCAGCGGGTCATCTTCGTCGACGACGATCTTGAGCGGGATGCGCTGGACAATCTTGGTGAAGTTGCCGGTCGCGTTGTCCGGCGGCAGCAGCGCGAATTCCTGGCCGCTCGCCGGCGCGAGGCTGTCGACATGGCCGTGAATCTTGGCTCCCGGAAATGTGTCGACGTCGATCGTGGCCGGCTGGCCGGGCCGCACATTGGTTAGCTGTGTCTCCTTGTAATTCGCGACGATGTAGACCGCCTGTAGCGGCACCACCGCCATCAGCTGCGTGCCGGCCTGGACGTATTCTCCGACCCGCAACGTGCGGACGCCGACGGTGCCGTCCACCGGCGCCGTGATCGCCGTGTAGCTGAGATTAAGTTCGGCCTGGTGCTCCATCGCCTGCTGCTGGGCGAGCGTCGCGTTGGCCTGAGCGAGTTGCGCTTCGAAAACGCCGATTTGCTTCTCAGCGGCAGCTACAACCGCAATGTCATGCTGCTGCATGGCGTCTTTTTCGCGAATGTCGGCTTGCGCTTGCTGGGCCCGCTGCACCGAGCCATAACCGTCTTTAGCCAATATGGTGTAGCGCTGATAATCCTGCTGCGAATAGACGAGCGCCGCCTGATCCGAGGCGACTTGCTGGCGGTCCTGTTCGACGACGAGCCGTTGCTGGGCGATCTGCTGATTGAGCGTCTCAATGCTCGCCTGCGCCGCCGCGACGTTGGCGCGAGCCTGGTCAAGCGCAGTGTCGTAATCGCGTGGATCGATGCGCGCAATCACTTGCCCGGCCTTGACCGCCTGGTTGTCGTCGACCGGCACTTCGGAGATATAGCCAGACACTTTGGGGCTGATCAGGACCGAGTGCGCCTGTACGTAAGCGTCATCGGTCGAGACCAGAAAGCGGCCGATCGTCCAGTAGTAGTTGCCGCAACCTGCGGCCGCCGCGACAAACAGCAGCGCCCCGCCGGCGATCAACAGCTGCTTTAGCGACCACCGGCTGCGCGTAGTGGTCTTAGTCGCTGCTAAGTCGATGGGCCTAGCATAGCCGAGGAGCTGTGAGCCCTCCATCATTCATCTCCTATTCTTGTTACGGTCACGCCCCACTGCGTAGCCGCGCGCAACCCAGAAAGTCCAGAAATCGTGGATCGCCGTTATTGCTGCAGAAGCGGATCGGGCGCGGTGTTGTCGCCCAACGCCGGCCCCAAATTCCCATCGCGCCCAACAAATAAGTGGTCGGCCCAACTCTCAGCGCCGGCGACCGGCGGGCCAGATCATTGAGTCGGTATGACCTCGGCGGCCGGCGCTTAACCCCCTTGTCAAGGCTGGCAAAGCTGTTGCACTTCGCCACAGCACTCAGGGGTAGACGTTGAATGCGGCAAGAAGCGCCTTTGTCTCGACGACGTAAGCGGAGGCGAACAAACCCGCTGTAACGAGTCCCAACTCGACGGAGTGAAGTTCGCCGCTATAGGTCTTGATTGCGGCGAAGCATGCTTTGGCTTTGGATCCGATGGCATTTGCAAGACGCGGCATAACGAATTTCGTGTTCATGTCCGATACTCCGTGATTGTCAATTCATAATATGCCTATACAAGTCACGGCCATCTCTCCATTGCACCTTCGGAAGCGTAGAACATCATTTGGTTTAGAACGCTATACCTTGGTTTATGGCGTCACGTTCCACTTGTTCGGCTCGTGTTTGCTCAGTTCCCCCTTTGCGCGCAAATGAGGCATGCGAAAGATACGCAGCCTCATGCACAGGAATGTAACGCACAACAAATGCTCTAGGCCCCACGTCGACAATTCGCGGACGCCACGCTCGATTTCTTGCGCGACAAAGTCCCNNGTTCTGACGTGAACGGGGTATACCTTAATCTGGAGGAATCCGTGATGATTGATCTCAAAACCCACCGCCGCGATCTGATGCTGGCGGCCGTTGCTGCATCCTTTGGCCTGGGCACGGCGCGAGCAGCCGGCGTCGATCCAACAAAGACCATCATCAAACCGCCGGATCAGATCCCTTGGCGTATCCATTACGGTTATCCAGCCGACGTGGCCGAAGAAGCTGCANNCATTACTATGATACGGACCGTCTCTGCGTCGTTTTATCCGGCACTTGGTATGTGGCCAGCGGCGAGGACTTCGCGCCTGAAGAGACCGTACCGGTTCCATCAGGCTCCTTCGTCCGCCGCATCGCCAAATCCGCGCATTACGATGGTGTCAGGAAAGGCGCCGCCGAGCCGGCCATCATTGCCATCACCGGAATGGGCCCAACCCGCGCACATTTGATCGACCCCAGCAAACCGGGTTGGCGGCATGTGTAAACGATCGTCATAAGATGGTAGCACTCCTCCCTGCTGCGGGCGATTTTATCTATTACCATTTGCCGGTCGCCTCTACGACCGGGTACGTTTCCCGCTGGGCCGGCCTGTGTAATGGCACTGTAGGCCTTTTCACATTATCGGACAGAGCGCGTAACAAATCTCCTG
>PLUZ01000495.1 GCA_003162995.1 Methylocapsa sp.
CAATGTCGGCCCGATGAAGATCGTGCGCCCGGTCTGGAAGCAGATCATTCATGCGGCTGAAGGTTTGAGCCAATCGGAAATCGTCAGGGCTGCCGACGATTCTGTCAAAACGGCTATATTGGATGAACGAAAGCAATTAAGCACGAAAGACATTGTCGACCGTCTGCAAGAGAGGCAAGCGATGCGGATGGCTTTTCTGGATTTGGAAAGTTCATAATGTATGCGTTCCCGGTACAATCTCCCGCACATTGATATCACGGCATTTGCGTTAACGCAGGAATATGTCGGCGAACAGGGCCACGGCTCCAGCGGTGTTCGCGAACGCGCGGCGCATGGCCAAAGGATACAAAACGAATTGCGCGTTGCGCTGGAAGCAGCCGACCAGACCAAGCCTATAGATGAGCGGCTTGAGACGCCCACTGGCACGTTCTTAGAGGTCGAACTGCGCCGGGGCACGTCGCCGGACAAGCTCGACATGAAGACCCAAAACATTCGGGCGGGTGCTGCCAAGACAACCGAGGCGAACGACCGCACGATTGCCCTGTACGTCCCGGATCATGCCAGGCCCGTTCTTGAACACATCCTCAATGACTATCTGAACGGACAACTGACGGATGTTGGCAACCCGCCGAACAAGGCCAAGGTGGAATCCATCGAGGCCATCCGCACCGCACGGCTTGAAACGTTTTGGACCGACACGCCAAGTGCATTACCGACGGAGCCCCAGCAGCAAATCTGGTGGGGACTGTGGTGCCACCGGGACAGCGAAGCCGCGATTGAAGATGTCTGCGCCCGGTTGAACGTACGCACAGCGGAAGTCGACCGACGTCTGTATTTCCCAGAGATCGTCGTCATTCCCGTGCTCGCGGCGCGGGCGACCATTGAGTTGATGTTGTTCGCGACGGGCGCGATTGCCGAGTTGCGCCGCGCCAACGATACACCCGTGTTCTTCACTGACGATGTCACGGGCGAACAACACGAATGGACGGACGGTTTGGCCGAGCGCATTGTTTGGCCCAGCAGTGATGCGCCTGCGGTCTGTGTATTCGACACAGGCGTCAACCGCGGCCATGCGCTGATCGAACCCGCGCTTGCGCCCAGTGACATGCACACGTTAAATGAAGATTGGGGCGTTGACGATCAAGACCCCACCGGACACGGCACCGCTATGGCGGGCATGGTTTTACACGGCGACTTGACGGCGGCGCTGGGCGATCAGTCGGAACGAAGGCTGATTCATCGCCTTGAATCGGTCAAGTTGCTGCCTCCCGCTGGATTCGACCCGAACCAGCCGCAGAGTTACGGCGTACTCACGCAAGCGGCAATTGCGCTTCCGGAGATTGAAGCGCCGTACCGAGCGCGTGTCTATTGTATGGCTGTGACGAATGACAACGTCTCCGGTGCGACCGCATCGGGGTGGAGCGCGGCGATCGACCAGGCGGCGGCCGGGCGGATGATTGCCGACGATGACGGTGAAGAAGAAAACGAGGATCGGTCGGAGTCGGCGCGCCCAAAGCGATTGATCATCGTTTCTGCAGGGAACGTCGTGGCAGAAACCGACTACACCAACAGGCGCTCACAGGACGAATATCCGATTGAAGACCCAGCGCAGGCGTGGAATGCACTAACCATCGGTGGGTACACCGATATCATTGACGTGCGCGATAAAGGATATGAGAATTGGACGCCGATGGTGGCGGCGGGTGAGTTGAGCCCGCACAGCCGCACCAGCGTGACGTGGCCCCAGGGCCTGTCACCGTTCAAACCTGAATTGGTGATGGAAGCGGGTAACCGCGCAGTCAATCCCGGCCAGACGGAAATTCTGACGGTCGGTTCGCTATCGCTGCTCACCACCGGCAGCGACACCGGACTGCCGCTTGTGCCGTTTGACGCCACAAGCGCCGCAGCAGCCCAGGCGGCCCGCATGGCGGCACGCCTCGCGGCTCAGCATCCAGATTATTGGCCAGAGACAATCCGCGCCATGATGGTGCACAGCGCAGAGTGGACCGCCCCTATGCTTGCGGCACTCGGCGATACGCCCGGCAAGCGCACCCGTTACGATCTTGTCCGCCGTTTCGGCTACGGTGTGCCGAATTTTGAGCGAGCCAACGCGTCTGCGCTTAATCATCTGGCGCTATTTGCCCAAGCTGAGATTCAGCCATTCAAGATCGAAAAAGGCCGCAAGTACAACGAGTGCCACTACTACACGTTGCCGATCCCGCGCCAGATGCTTGAGCAATTGGAGAACGAGGTCGTCGAGATGAAGGTGACGCTGTCATACTTCATCGACCCCAATCCGGGATTGTCGGCGAACGTGGACGCGCAACGCTACCAATCGCACGGACTCCGCTTCGACCACCAACGCAAGAACGAATCCGTCCAGCGGTTCAAACAGCGCGTAAACCCGTCCGAACGCAATATTCCCCGTCAGCGGCCGGCTGCAAGTGAGCCCGCAGACCCGCGCTGGATGCTTGGAGAAGACAGCATATCTGCGGGCTCCCTGCATTGCGATGTCTGGACTGGTCCGGCCATCGAGTTGCTCAATCGCGATACGCTTTGCGTGAAGCCGATCAACGGTTGGTGGCGTAACCGGGCCTCAACCGACATATGCAATCGCAAGTCGCGTTATGCCCTAATTGTCACGCTTAAGGCGCGCAACGCCGATTTGGATATTTACACGCCGGTCTGCATATCGATCGGCCTGGCCGTGCCGGTCGAGATAGTGACGCCCGTGTAACGCGCGCTTGCTGTGCGTAAGCCTTTAGGGAGCCTTTAGGGAGTAGGAGGCTTCGGCCTGCGGGCGTTCAGCGCCCGTCTCAGGCTTTCGAGGGCCATCAACGCTTCCACGCGCTGCGCTTCGTAGAAACCAATCGCGCGGACGGCTTGCTCAAAGAGCGCCTTCAGTTCGGCTTCGGTTCTGCGTCTGGTCCGGTTCGTCATTGTCGTTCCTTTCGTCCATGTTGTTGTTCACGGGCGTTGGAACAGCGGCGGGCCAAACCGCACCCTTCAGGGCCGCAACGTCAGAGGAGGAGCTTCACGCTTGCCACAAGGACAGCCGCTATAAATGACCGGCAAAGAACGAACACAGATGGACCGGGAACGGCAGGAGCAACTTTGACCAGATCGCGACCAGGAATCCGGACTGCTGCGCCACTACGTTGAGCATGACGGCGCTTGACGCCGTTTGCCGACGCGAAGCAGCGAATATGAACCGGGCACCGGGCTCCGAGAAAAGGTCTGAAACCGCGCGCCGGCCGCTGGAAGCCAGCTCGGCTACGCCGGACCCGAAGCTCTTGGAATTCGTTAAATCGCTTGCGCGAGCGGCCGCGAGGGAGGATCATCGCCGGGCTGCCGAGGCGGCCTTGCCCCGGCCCGAACCGGACCGACAGTGATGCGAACCGCCATCTACGCGCGCTTCTCGACCGAGCTTCAACAAGAACGCTCCATCGAAGATCAGTTTGCACTCTGCCGCGCCTACGCGGCGAAAAACGGCCACGATGTGATCGGCACCTACGATGACCGCGCGCGCTCCGGCGCATCGATTTTTGGCCGTGACGGACTGATGCGCATGATGGATGCGGCGCGGGATGGGGCCTTCGACGTCATCCTTGTTGAGGCCTTGGATCGCCTCTCGCGCGATCAGGAAGACCTCGCCGGGCTCTGGAAGCGCCTGAATTTTCTCGGGATCGAGCTCAGGGCCGTCCACGACGGCAAGGCCGACCAGATCCAAATCGGCATACGCGGACTCGTCGGCGCCCTCTATCTCCAGGACCTCGCCCACAAGGTTCGGCGCGGCATGTCAGGCGTTATCCGCGACGGGCGGCATGCCGGCGGGCGCGCTTATGGATACCGGCCAGTGCCGGGAAAACCCGGTGAACTCCAGATCGACGAGGACGAAGCCGCGGTCGTTCGCGAAATCTTTGAGTCCTATGTCGGCGGCAAGACGCCACGGGAAATCGCAATGCGCCTGAACGTGCGGAAGGTTCCGCCCCCCCGTGGACGCTACTGGACGGCTTCAACCCTGAACGGCTCTCTCAAGCGCCATAACGGGGTGATCCAGAACGATCTCTATGCGGGCCGCATTGTCTGGAACAAGGTCCGCATGATCAAGGACCCGGACACCGGGAAGCGCGTCTCACGCCCGAACCCGGAGTCAGAGTGGCAGACCATTGATGCGCCGCATCTGAGGATTGTTGACCAGGAACTCTACGAGCAAGCGATCGCGCTCAAGCAGGAGCGGGGTGGCCCGATTCCTTGCCACACCCGCAAGCCAAAGCGTGTTCTCTCCGGTCTTTTGAAATGCGGCTGCTGCGGCGCCGGCATGTCCATCAAGGACACAAGGAAAGGGCGGCAACGCATCCAGTGTACGCAAATGAAGGAGACTGGTACCTGCGAGCACCGCCGTTCCTATGATCTTGATACGGTCGAGCGCACGGTCTTCGACGGCCTGAAAGCCAATCTCACGACGCCCGATCTCATCACGGCCTATGTCGAGACTTACAACGAAGAGCGCAAGCGGCTCGCGGCCGGGCTGATCGCCAATCGGTCGCGCATCGAAAAGCGCCTGGCGCGGGTCAAACGCGAGTTCGACCGTATGTTCCAATCCTATGTAAAGGGCTTCTCCGAAGAAGCGGAGGTTCGCGAACCGCTCGCAGAGCTGAGGGCCGAGCGGAAGCGGCTCGAAGCCGATCTTGCCAGCGCGGAGAAGCCCCCCGAGACCGTGGCGCTTCACCCGACGGCTCTCGCCCGCTATCGTCAGCAGGTCGAGGACCTTCAGAAGGCTCTGTCCTCCGAAAGCTTGGGCGACGATCGCGAGCCGGTAAGGGCGTTGCGCGAGCTGGTCGCCGCC
>PLUZ01000139.1 GCA_003162995.1 Methylocapsa sp.
GGGAGTCCACGCGCTTACTCCGATTGTCGCCCGACTTGAAACTACGCCGATTTCGTCGCCACCGGCCCCGCGCACAAGGCTATATTATAGGGCGCCATCTTCAATGCAAGCCGCGAGGGATCGTCGAGATAAGCCCAACGCGACATGAGGCCCTGTTCCGAATTGTGAGGTAAAAGCCTGCAGTGCAAACTTGCAGCGTAAACGCTGCAAAGCGCCCTGGAACTCTACGTGAATCATGCGGCGAAAAGTGGATTCCAAATCCCGGGTGTGAACCGATCTCTTGAGCCCAACGAAGGGCCTAATTCGATGCATGTGACTATAGACATCGCGTCCATTGGATCGCCAGCTACGCCCCGAGACCTATGAGGGCCGGTCCCCGCGATGGACGGGGAGCGGCCCGAAAGCCTGTGTCACCGGCATGAGTTCGATCGCGTTGACGTTGACGCGCGGCGGCAGTGTTGCGATCCAATGGATCGTTTCGGCGATGTCCTCCGGCGTCAGCGCGTCCGCCCCCTCGTAGAGCTTTGCGGCTTTTGTCCCATCGCCACGAAACCGCACTACTGAGAATTCCGTTCCCCCGACAAGACCGGGCTCAACGTCGCTGACCCGGACCTTGGTCCCTAGCAAGTCGGCGCGCAGATTGAGCGAAAACTGCCGGACAAAAGCTTTGGTCGCCCCATATACGTTGCCGCCGGGATAGGGGTAGGTCGCGGCAATCGAGCCGAGGTTGATGATGAGCCCGCGGTTGCGGGCGACCATGCCTGGCAGCACGGCGCGGGTGACGTACATCAGGCCCTTGACATTGGTATCCACCATCGCATCCCAGGCCTCGAGATCGGCATTCTGGGCGGCATCAAGACCAAGAGCGAGGCCTGCGTTGTTGACGAGCAGGTCGAGATCGGCAAAGTCCGGCGGCAGGCCTGCGATCGCTGCGTCGACCGCTTTTCGATCCCGGACATCGAAAACAACGGCATGGACCAGAGCCGGTCCGAACTCATGCACAAGAGCCGCGAGGCGGTCGCTCCGGCGTCCCGTCGCGACAATGCGGTTGCCGCCGGCGGCGAAGCGTCTCACGATCGCCGCGCCGAAGCCGGCGGTAGCGCCTGTGACGAGAACCTTCATATTCAATCTCCTAATGCTAGGTTTTGAGGCGGTGTGATTGGCTTGGTGTCCATCGCCGGGCCGGCGTCGAAAAAATTTGCTGTAGAGGTTAGGCTTCAATATTTACGGGGCTTGCCTTGTCAAGGGCTTCGCCCGGCCGACTATTCGATTCCGGCAGGAGGAGTTGAAACCCGGTAGACAAGCCTTGGTTATGGGATCGTGACACCCGCTCTCCAGAGACCGGCGAACCCAGCGCCCTTTTAAACTCACTTTGCTAGAATTAATGGCTACCGAGAGGATTGAGAGACCGCAAGCTCTGAACATCATGACAAAGCCCACTATAGTCTTCCGATCTCAACCCTTCGGCCTTGATGTGACTTCAGGCGTGAAAGCAGTGAAGCGCGCGGATTGTCCCATCGCAGCCGCTGGCCGAATGGTGTAGTCGAGCCTTGCTGAATAGCCGGAGGGGAGAAAAATAAGCTATGGCTAGAGCATGTCCCGAAAAGTTGATCGGCTTTTTCGATTAGGACATGCTCCAACGCTTTGAATTTGAGCGATTCCTTTTCGATCACGTAATTCCACGTGTAGGGCAATGAATCAGCATCTCCTTTGCCTTGAATTCTGACACGCCTATCGGAGAGGCCATGGATATTGTAGCGTCAGCAGGTGTGGTCGTCTCGGTCCGAGGCGCCGTCGTGGACGTGAGCTTCAACGGCCAAGTGCTGCCGCCTATCAACACCGCCTTGGTCGTCGAATGGGACCGGCCTGAGCCGCTTGTCCTCGAAGTGCATAGCCATATCGATCCCGTAACCGTCTGCGGTATCGCGCTCCAGGCGACCGCGGGCCTTGCCCGCAATACGCGGGTGCGAGCGACGGGGGCGCCCATTTCGGTTCCGGTCGGTGACGCGATACTGGGACGCCTACTCGACGTGGTCGGCACTGTCCGCGACCGCGGGCCTGCCTTGCCATCCGATACCCCGCGACGTGGTATCCACAATCCACCGCCTGCGCTTGAGGATGAGACCGCAGCCACCGCGGTCTTCGAGACTGGCATCAAAGTGATCGATCTTCTCGCGCCCCTCGCACAGGGCGGCAAGGCTGCGATGTTCGGCGGTGCTGGTGTCGGAAAGACTGTTCTGGTGATGGAGCTCATCCATGCGATGGTTGAGAAGTACCAGGGCATCTCCGTCTTTGCCGGGGTCGGCGAGCGCTCCCGCGAGGGCCATGAGCTCCTGACCGAAATGCAGGGCTCCGGCGTGCTCGCGCGTACGGTGCTTGTCTATGGACAGATGAACGAGCCGCCGGGGGCGCGCTGGCGTGTGCCGCTGACCGCGCTGACGATCGCGGAATACTTCCGCGACCAGAAGCATCAGAACGTGCTCCTCCTTATGGACAATGTGTTCCGCTTCGTCCAGGCCGGGAGCGAGGTGTCGAGCCTGCTGGGACGTCTGCCCTCGCGCGTTGGCTATCAGCCGACGCTCGCCACCGAAGTGGCCTCATTGCAAGAGCGCATCGCTTCGGTCGCCGGCGCTGCGGTCACGGCCATCCAGGCCGTCTATGTCCCGGCCGACGACTTCACGGATCCGGCGGTGACGGCCATCTCAAGCCATATGGACAGCATCATCATGTTGTCGCGCACGCTAGCGGCCGAGGGTTTCTACCCAGCCGTCGATCCGCTCGCCTCATCATCCATGCTGCTTGACCCCCTTGTGGTGGGCGAGGAGCATTATCGTATCGCCGAGCGCGCCCGCGAAGCACTCGCCCGCTTCAAAGACCTCAAAGACATCATCGCTCTCCTTGGCGTGGAGGAACTCGGTGCGAACGACCGGCTCATCGTTAAGCGAGCCCGCCGGCTCCAGCGTTTCCTCAGCCAACCTTTCACCGTAACGGAGGCCTTCACCGGTACGCCGGGCCGCAGCGTCCGTCGTGCCGATACGCTCGCGGGCTGCCGCGCCATCCTCGACGGCGAGGCCGACAACTGGGCGGAAAGTTCCCTCTACATGATCGGAACCCTGGACGAAGCGCGCCAAAAGGAGGCTGCGGCCGTCAAGACGGAAGGCGTGTCATGAGGCTGCGCATTATCACGCCGCTCTTTGTGGTTGTCGATGAGGACGGGGTGCTCGCGCTGCGCGCCGAAGACGCCACCGGCAGCTTCGGGATCCTGCCGCGGCATGCGGATTTTCTCACCCGCCTCGCGATTTCTGTCGTAAGCTGGGAAAGTAGCGATGGAACCCGCCACCACTGCGCGGTGCGCCGCGGCGTCCTCTCCGTCATCGCCGGGCGCGACATCGCCATAGCGACGCGCGAGGCGGTCCAGGGCGACGACCTCGCGACGCTCGACAAGACGGTTCTAAACCGCTTCCGCGCCGATATCGAGACGGAGCGGACGGAACATGTCGAGAGCACCCGCCTGCAACTGAACGCGATTCGGCAGATCATGCGTCATCTTCGGCCAGGTGGCCGTGTCGGGCCGGGGATATTCATATGACGACGCCGGAGACCGAGCCGGGCGAAGAGGATCCACTGGTGAAGGAGGTCCGGCTACGCGACGAACGCCAGCGGCGCTGGCTGCGCGAAGGCGACCCATCGGTAGCGCGCCGTCTCGCCCAGATCGGTGTGCTCGGCTGGATCATTGTCGTGCCTATGCTGACCGGCATCTTCATCGGCCGCTGGCTAGACCGAACATTCAACTCTGGACTGTTCTGGACCGCACCGCTTCTGATGCTCGGACTGGCACTCGGATGCTGGTCCGCCTGGAAATGGATGAAGAGCGCATGAGTTTTCTTTCATTCGATAGCCTGCCATCATGGATGATATTCCTCAGCTCCGCAGCACACCTCACCGCCGGGATCGTTCTCGGGTTCCTCTATTTCCGCAGCCTTTGGTGGAACACCTGCCGGTTCACTGGAGGCGGGCGCGTAACGACGACGATCGCTCTAATGATCGGCCGCTACGCGCTCTTGGGGGGTCTGCTGACGCTGGCGAGCCTAGAGGGTGCTCTACCCCTGCTCATGATGGCGCTCGGCGTCCTCATCGCGCGTTCCGTGGTCGTGCGCAGGGTCCGGGAGGCCGCACCATGACCTCGCCGCTCGCCAGCGTCGCGCTTTTCCATTTGGGTCCGGTACCGGTCACCGCGGGCGTGGAGGTCACCTGGGCGATCATGGTGGTGCTGGTCCTCGGCGGCATCCTCATCACGCGCCGACTATCACTCGTGCCGTCGGCGGCCCAGACGGTCTTCGAACTGATCGTTGACACGGTGGACGCTCAGATCCGTGCGACGATGCGGGTCGAGCCTGCCCCCTACCGCGCCTTTGTCGGCACTTTATTCGCCTTCATATTCGTCGCCAACTGGTCGTCGCTGGTGCCGGGTGTCGAACCGCCGACGGCGCATCTCGAGACCGATGCCGCGCTCGCGCTCCTCGTCTTCGTCGCCGTGATCTGGTTCGGTATTCGGGCGGGCGGCTTGCGCGGCTATCTCGCCACCTTTGCCACGCCCAATCCGATCATGATCCCGCTCAATTTCGTCGAGAGCCTCACGCGCACGTTTTCGCTGCTCGTCCGCCTGTTCGGCAATGTCATGAGCGGCGTGTTCGTGATAGGCATCGTCCTGTCGCTCGCAGGTCTTCTCGTGCCGATCCCGCTGATGGCGCTCGATCTCCTGACTGGGGCGGTGCAGGCGTATATCTTCGCGGTTCTAGCGATGGTCTTCATTGCCGGGGCCATCAACGAAGAAGGACAACCCGCCCCGGACACCTCTAGCCAAAGGACGCCCCCATCATGAACTGGTTAGCCTTCGTCAGCATCATATCGGCCGCCGTGGCGGTCTCGTTCGGGGCGATCGGCCCGGCGCTTGCCGAAGGGCGTGCGGTGGCTGCGGCCATGGACGCCATTGCCCGCCAGCCGGAATCCGCGAATACCATCGCGCGCACGCTTTTCGTCGGTCTCGCCATGATCGAGACCATGGCAATCTATTGCCTGGTGATCGCGTTGCTCCTGCTGTTTGCCAACCCGCTGCTGAAATGACACCATGACCATCGATTGGTGGACGCTTGGCATCCAGACCGTCAACGTCGTCATCCTCATCTGGCTGCTCGAGCGGTTCTTCTGGCGGCCGGTCGCGGCGATGATCGAGCAGCGCCGCGCTACGGCGCAGCGGATTCTGGATGAGGCGGAGGGCAAGCGCAGCCAGGCGATCGCAGCGCTCGCCAAGATCGAGCAGACGCGCGCCGGCTTCGCGCGGGAACGCGAGGCGATCCTGGCCGCGGCACATGAAGCCGCGGAACTGGCAAGGGCCGCGCGCCTGGGCGAGGCCGCAAAGGAGGCGGCAGCCTTGCTAGCAGAAGTAAAGACGGTGATGGAGAAAGAGAAATCTCTGGCCGACAAGGCCTGGTCCGAGCGGGCAAGCCATCTTGCTGTCGAAATCGCCGAACGCTTAGCCGCCCGTCTAGATGGCCCGGCGGTGCGCGCCTCGTTCCTGTCCTGGCTTCTCAAGGAGATTCGGGCTTTGCCGGATCCGGTGCGGCAGGCCGTAGCGGCGAACGGCGTCGCGCTCGAAGCGATCAGTGCGACACCCCTTGCGCCGGCTGATGAGGAACGTTATCGGGAGCGGATCAGCGATGCATTTGGCGCGCATCCGCTGATCGTCTTCAAGGCGGATCCTGCCCTCATCGCTGGCCTGGAGTTGCACGGCCCCCACCTCGCCGTGAGAAACTCATGGCGTGCCGATCTCACACAAATCCTTGCTGACCTCACGCATGACAACCGACCTTAACACCCGGGCGGACGCGTGGCTCGAACACGCCCGCGCAAAGCTAGCCGGCGCCGCGCTCGGCCCGCATGCCGAACAGATTGGCCGGGTGGAGGAGGTCGGGGATGGCATCGCTCTTGTCTCCGGGCTGCCAGATGTTCGGCTGGATGAGCTTCTGCGTTTCGGCAAGGGACAGTTCGGCTTCGCCCAGGTGCTCGAACGCGACCACGTCGGCTGTGTCCTGTTGGACGATGTGGATGCGATAGAGGCCGGCGACAGAGTGCATCGCACGGGCGATGTGGTGCGCGTGCCAGTGGGACCGGCGCTGCTCGGCCGTGTCGTCGATCCACTCGGCCGCCCTCTCGACGGGAAGGGGCCCGCCGTCACGGACATGTTGGAACCGATCGAGCGCCCGGCCCCGGCGATCATCGACCGGGATCTCGTGACCCAGCCGGTTCAGACCGGTCTCGTCGTTATTGATACGCTATTCGCNNCGAACTCATCATCGGCGACCGCGCCATCGGCAAAACCGCCATCGCGATCGATACAATTATCAATCAGAAGACGAGCGACATCGTTTGCGTCTATGTCGCGGTTGGCCAGAAGAGTTCGAGCGTCCGGCGCGCCATGGACGCGATCCAGGCCAGCGCCGCGCCCGAGCGCTGCATCGTCGTGGTGGCGGGGTCTGCGAGCTCCCCAGGGCTGCAATGGATTGCACCTTTCGCTGGCTTTACCATGGCGGAGTATTTCCGCGATCGCGGTCAGCANNGGCGACGTGTTCTATGTGCATGCGCGGCTTCTGGAACGTGCCGCAAAGCTGTCCAAGGAGAAGGGTGGGGGATCCCTGACAGCGCTGCCGATCGCCGAGACCGATGCCGGGAATCTCAGCGCCTATATCCCAACCAATCTGATCTCGATCACCGACGGCCAGATCGTGCTCGACGCCAAGCTCTTTTATGAAGGGCAAAAGCCGGCCGTGGACGTTGGCACCAGCGTGAGCCGCGTCGGCGGCAAGACCCAAGCGCTTGCGCTCCGAGAGGCGGCGGAGACGGTGCGCCTCGACTATGCCCAGTTCCTTGAACTCGAGATGTTCACCCGTTTTGGCGGAATGCCGGATACACGGGTCCGCGATCAGCTGATCCGCGGTGCACGGATCCGCGCCATCCTCGAGCAGCCGCAGCACGCGCCCCTGCGGCTTGCCGACGAGGTGGCCTTGGTCCTGGCGGTCCAGTCCGGTCTCTTGGACCCGCTCCCTCTGCCGGTCGTGGCCGCGTTCCGGCAGGGCCTGCACGATGCGCTTGACCGCGGTGCCACAGACGCTGTCCGCCTGATCCAGGAGACCGGCACGCTCGACGGCGCGCGGAAACAGGAACTCCTCGAGACACTCCGGCAGTATGTTCAGACCATTACCCCGGCGGCACTGCCCAAGGCAGCTGGCGAGCCATGACCGAACGCCTTGCAGACATTAGCGCGCGTATCGACGGGACCCGCCAGCTCAGCGCGGTGGTGAATGCGATGCGCGGCATCGCGGCAGCACGCGCCCAGCAGGCCCGCGGCCAGCTTATCGCGGTCGACAGCTATGCAGCGACGATTGCGGTCGCCATTGGGCGGGCCCTCACATTGCTCCCCTTCGCCCATCCAGACGGCGCGCGTCGATCTACCCGGCCGGCGCTCGTGCTATTCTGCGCCGAGCAGGGATTTGCCGGCGCTTTCAGTGAGCATGTCCTGGATGCAGCCGGTGGCGATCTCGCCGCCTCCGAACTGTTCTTGATCGGAACCAGAGGCGGCGCGGTCGCCGCCGAGAGGGGAATCACCGCCGGCTGGAAAAGCCCCATGCCATCGCATTCACTCGGTGTACCCAAGCTCGCCGACCGCATCGCCGAAGCGCTCTACGCTCGTATCTCCATGGGAGAGATCGACCGGCTCGACGCCGTCTTCAGCCAATGGCAACCTGGTCACGGCATCCATGTCGAACGCAGCCGCTTGTTCCCCTTCGACATGTCAGCCTTTCCCCGCTCGACAGACGCCAA
>PLUZ01000554.1 GCA_003162995.1 Methylocapsa sp.
CATTCCCGTTGATGTCCGCATCACAACTAGTGTCCACCCGATATCTGGTGGACACCTAAGCAAATCTCGTCATGTCACGGTAGGCGGTCATCGTCACACGCTTACGGGGCGGAGAGGATTCCGTGCGAGATCAGCCTGGTTTTTTCGATGTCGATGATCGTTTGAAGCGGCTGAGTGATCTTGGCGATCAGCTGGAGGGGTTCCGTGCGGCGGTGGATTTCGAGATGTTCCGCCCTGACCTGGACGCGGCGCTCGCTTATTCCGATGGTGCGCAAGGCGGGCGTCCGCCATTCGATCCTGTGACGATGTTCAAGGCTCTCGTCATTCAGACGACGAACAAACTCTCGGACTAACGCACCGAGTTCCTGATCAACGATCGCTTGTCGTTCATGCCCCATCGCTGGATGAAGGATGGGTCACGTCAATGGGGGTGTTGTCTGCACTGGCCGGCCGCGTCAAGGCGATGTGGCGAGTTCTCGGCAATGAGGTCCTCTTTCTGATGTCCAAAAACTTACCTCAGTGTGGCCCAGTTCAGGGAGGGGAAATCACCACGGGGAGCCGGTCATCATCGGCGTGAGCGAATAATACGACATAGAGTAAAAACGGATAGGGATTCAAATTCAAAAACCGATCGTTGA
This sequence comes from Methylocapsa sp., assembly GCA_003162995.1. GTDB lineage: Bacteria > Pseudomonadota > Alphaproteobacteria > Rhizobiales > Beijerinckiaceae > Methylocapsa. The sequence continues at coordinate 639 of PLUZ01000554.1, forward strand.
ACACCCAAAGGATAGGAATAGCGCTTAGCCCGTACAGCCACTGTCGATTAGATCGATAAAGATCATAGTATAGATATATTATCATTCCGAAAATTAAAAACGATAACATTCCAAATTTGGTGAGGCCAAATAGGAAAAAATTATGCGGCTCAACACCAATCTCACCATAATTTACGACGCCATTGCCGATCACAGGGCTTTGGAGAAAATAGTTCCAAGCGGCGCCCCAAAGTTCATCACGTCCGGTAAACCCAGTGCTTGTGCCACGATATTCGTCATCAATAAGAAACAATGCGTTAAAGTAAGCCGTAACAGCATCTAAGAAAAATAGATATAATACTAACCCCACAACAACAAGTATAGAAGTTGTGATCGCTCTCGTTTTTGGTCGCTCTATACCGAAATATAACTTTATTGCCAAGGATGCTATAGAAACAAAAAGGCCTGACCGGCCCTGCATGAGGTTTATTGCATACAAGGAAGGCGCAGCAAAAATCAATAGGCGCGTGGGCGGCAGGACACAGGTCGCGAGGACAACCGACATCGCAATGATTTCAGAACCAAGATTGGGTTCTGTGTCACCAAAGTAAGCAAACCGACCCCAAATAACCTGCACACCCCCGGTCTGCGCCACAACGATATAAAGCAACGTGCTGATGCCGATCGTACATACGCATGCCAAAACATAGGCAGGCAAATTGCTTCTTCTTACGAACATTAACGTGAACATTAGATTGGCAAAAAAGCCGATGACTGGTTTATAGTCATCAAGCGCCGCTCCTCCCACACCATACGAAATTAAGACAATTGCTGCTAAGCTATATAAAGAGAAGGCTGAGAGACGCCCAAGCCGAACCCCACTGCTAGAACGAATGCAGATGACGACCTTTATTCCCAACGCTATCTCCTGCCATAGTTCGGAGGGAACATGCAAGAAATAGGAAAAGGGAACTGAGGCATCAAGAAAGCCAAACAGGAGGACCGACGTCACATTGGGGATGTCGAAAATCGTGTTCGAACGAGAGACTGTCCGTGGTGGAGGGGCCGGCGCCGCTACAATTGCCACACTCAACTCCGGTAAACGAAGACAAAAAGAAGAAAGATAGCACAGGCGGTGGTCGCAATAGAGAGGCTGGCCATCATTGCAAGGGCGCCATAAGCACTGCAGAAAAACGCACCAATCGCGATTGCCGTAGATGTGGCGACAAGGTTGCAAAAGCCATAAAACGCCGCGCGATGACCGCCGACATAAAATGGCGCTAGCAGGGACACGAGGCCGTGTCCATATCCAAATAGAGAACATAAGGTCAAATATAAAAAAGAAACGCTATGGATTTCTGGCGGAAGCGCGATCGACACAATTCGCGGAGTTAGTAGAAACGGCGGTATGAGGGCCATCAAGGCTCCCCCAGCAGCTATTGCAGCTAGCGCCATTTTTAGGCCGCCGAGCCACTTTCGGTCTCTTTGGATTAGAGCATCAATATAGGCTGGCATCAGCGGGCGAGTAATCAGCGTAAGCGGGTTTATGAGCCTTGCGATATAAAGAATACTCGTGTAATATAAAATATAAGCATTTTCAGTGCCAAGGAATAATACCAACATGCTTGACAGATAAATTTTCATATAGTCTACGCCAGGGATCAAGGCTAACGGAACGGCTTCGCGAAGTCTTTTCCTGAAGACAGCGAGCGTCATGACCTTCAGACGAAGATGAATGCGCTTCGTGAGCAAGAGATGAAAAAGAAGGATAGTTTGTGAGAGAGCGGGGATTCCAAAATATAAAATACAGACGGTCTGGATACCCACAGAGCGGCTTGTCAGTACCAGCAATAACGAAACAAGAATTATATTTGCGGCAGTCTGTATGATATTTGTTACATAGTCCGAGCGATTAGCGACCCTGTAGGCATCCGCCCAGCTTGCTGCCAACTGCAAAAGCGTGAGCGTAATCCCAATGACCATTGCAGTTTCAGTCACTGCAAACTTGGGGTATAGTAAAAGCAAACTCATAAAGCAGCCCGAGAGCGCTATCGTAAGAAGAAGCTGCATCCCGAACGTATTCTGAATGGCCTGATCTAAATCGGCTTTCTCATTAACAAACGCGTGCGACAACTCCCTTGTCGTGAGGGTCATAAACGGCACAAACACGAGACCCACGACCGCAGCTACATTCATAGCCTTTAGGAACGCTTCATAGTCCGCGGGAGAAGCGCTATGAGCGATGACCGGCAAAGCAATGAACACCATCGCGGCGCCGCTCATTTTGGTGACGACTGCAAATGCGACCGAGCGAAAGATGAGGAAGTTGCGGCTAATTGCCATAGTGCTGGCTCGGTTTGTTTGGGCCGGGTCTCGTTTGCGATGTGGACTGCATGCGGAGTTCTGCCATCTGCAGTGCCGATTGAAGTAGGCCTGATCGCGGGTCTTGCGGTCAAGGCTTGAATTGGACATCGTGTCTGACAAGGGAATGTAACGGCCGATTGAGACGTGGGCCTGTATCATTTCTCGTTAGCCTTGAGAGACTCCCTAGTATTTGATGGGTCGCCAAAGCCGCTCCACGAAGGCCTTTGAAGGCCTTTTCCGCCGCCGGGAGCACTTACCGTTTATACCCATAGCGATGCCGGCTTTGAGGACGTCTCCTTTGAAATCGAGCCCCGGCATCTTACGAAGACCCAATGCGCCAAATCGATGAGTCGCCGGCATTGGATAGCAGGGACCGCCGGAATCAGGCCATTCTACAGACCGGCTACGCTACCTGCCGCTGGTGATTGTCGAGAATGCTAAAGGGCGCGTCTAGTTCCTCGCCGTACACGAGACCATCGGGACCCTTGGCGTAGAAGTGGAGAACCCAGTCGCGCGCGATCTGTCGCCCGACACCACCGTTCCGTGCTGCGAAAATCTCGGCCAGCGCCAGAGAACGCCTGGTCTATAATTGGAATCAGCCGATCCCCTCGCAAGCTTGATCCGCCTCATGAATGAGCCCAGCCTCCATTCATACCAATCGCCCGAGAA
>PLUZ01000553.1 GCA_003162995.1 Methylocapsa sp.
CGCTTCGAATCCCTTGATGATCTCTTCTTGCCCCGCTTTCTCGCTCATTTGGCGCAAGGTTCTGGCTGGATGCGAAAACGTATGATGGCCAACGGTATGTCCCTCCGAGACTTCGCGCGTGACCAAGGCGGGCAAGGCCTCGGCATTGCGGCCGACGAGGAAGAAAGTCGCCTTCACGCATTCCGCCGCTAGCGCATCGAGAATCCTTGGCGTGGTTTGCGCGGAAGGCCCATCGTCGAAAGTGAGCACGATTTCATGATCGTCGAGCACCAAGCTGCGCGGATAGGTTTTGAGCCCGACTTGTATTCCCCCTTTTGTGCCGACCTCGATGGTGCGGGCGACGCCAAGCGCCTCAGGCGGGCAGTGCTTGGAATGCGCCGCCGCCGGGGCAAGGAGAAAGACGCTGGTGGCGACGACGCTTGATTGCCAAGCCATGCTGATTACCCTCGCTTTGTCCAAACCGTAATCCATTTTTGCGAAGAAACCACGTCAAGAGGGTGCAAGACGCCGCCAAACAAACTATTCCAAGCCATCGTTTCGCGATTTGACCTGTCGTGAAACCGTTCTATGAACGCCTGACTCCAAAACATAAGGCAAAATCGCGCAGATGACCAACATCGAAGAGCGCCCTGGCGCTGCCTCAAAAGAATTGGAGCGCATCGCAAGCGACACCATTCCAATTTACGATGAAAACGGCGCGATAGAGCCAGATTTTTTGGCGGACGTGACCGCCGCCATCGAGGCGGGCGATAAGGCCTTGGTGGGCACGCTGGCCGGACGCCTGCACGAAGCCGATCTCGGCTTGCTCGTCGTCTCTCTCGAACCGGAATTGCGCCCGAGACTCGTCGAGATGATGGGCGCGGAGTTCGATTTCGCCGCGCTGACAGAGATTGACGATCATATCCGCGAAGAGATCCTCGCGGAGCTGCCAAACGAGACCGTGGCCGAAGGCGTCCGCGAACTCGAAAGCGACGATGCCGTCAGCATCCTGGAAGATCTCGAACCGGAAGATCAGGCTGAAATTCTGGAGGCGCTGCCGCCGGCCGACCGGGTCCAGCTGCAACGATCGCTCGATTACCCGGAGTATTCCGCCGGCCGCCTGATGCAGACGACATTCGTGACCGCGCCTTCATTCTGGACGGCGGGCCAGGCGATCGACGCCATGCGCGCCACCGATGAGGAGCATTTGCCGGAGTCCTTCTTCGAAATCTTCATTGTCGATCCGGCGCATCGGCTCTTGGGCAATGTCTTTCTCGACACACTCTTGCGCGCGAAAAGTCCGGCAAAGCTCGAAGACATCATGAATGTGGAGCGCCGGCGAGTTGAGGTGACGGATCAACGCGACGAGGTGGCGCGTCTCTTCCAGCGCTATAATCTCGTATCGGTTCCGGTTGTCGACGAGGCCGAGCGCCTCGTCGGGGTGATCACCATCGACGACATCGTCGACGTCATTCAGGAAGAAGCCGATGCCGAGATGAAGGCGCTCGGCGGCGTATCCGAACAAGAAGAATTATCGGACCCGGTGTGGTCGACGACGAAACGCCGGTTCCTTTGGCTCTTCGTCAATCTGATTACCGCTTTCATTGCTTCTTCCGTGCTTGGTTTCTTCGAAGGCTCGCTTGAAAAGATGGTGGCGCTCGCTGTGCTGGCACCGATCGTCGCGAGCCAGGGCGGCAATGCGGCAACGCAGACCATGACGGTCGCCGTCCGCGCGCTCGCCACGCGCGAACTCTCCCGCGCGAATGCGGCCCGCGTTATCTTGCGCGAAGTGCTTGTCGGGGTCTTGAACGGCGCCGCTTTCGGGGTGATCACAGGAGCCGTCGCGAGCATCTGGTTCGGGCTCGCCGGTCTCGGCGCCGTGATCGCGCTCGCGATGCTGACCAACCTCATTGCCGGCGCGCTTGGCGGCATCTTGATTCCGCAATTGCTCAATCGCTTCCGCATCGACCCGGCCGTGTCCTCCGGTGCTTTCGTGACGACAGTCACGGATGTCGTGGGCTATGGGTCGTTCTTAGGCATCGCGACGGTGTGGTTCGGGTTGGGATGACGAGTCGCGGGTTTTGGCGCCCGCGATTTGTCCGATTTCGAGGCTCAACCGGACAAAAACGTTTCACGTGAAACAGTTGGTGATTGTGTAGTTTGCAAACCATGGCGAATCAGCTAAGATAAGCCCATTGCTTGTTAGGAGATTTTGTTATGGTCGAGCCCGAACAATCGCCCCCATCCGACCCAGAAAATGTGCCAGAAATATTGTGCGACGGACAATTCAATGTGACGATCACTGGACCGGTCGCCACCCTGACCTTTACGCATATGAGACCAGACCCGATGGCGCTCTTCCGCGATGGAAAGATTGACCTCAAAGCCATAGTGCGCGCCCGTATTGTAACATCTATGAATAATTTGATAGCGTTGCGAGACGTCTTGAACCGGATCATCCAAGATCCGAGCACTCCAGTGCCCCCCGCCGGTGGCACTAAACATTGACTCTTTCATTGTCATTTTGCGGCCGATCCATGAATCAGAAACCCAACTCATTGGCCGGGTTTCGCGATCTCGATTTGCGGGTTTAGCCATGGCAGACGCGACAAAATATCTGATCATAATTCAGCTAAAGGAAACCACGCCAGCGCGCTTGGCCACAGTAGTTCCATCGCTGCAAGCTGAATTGGCTCGGATGTCAGATACCGCACCTGAACTGGTGCTTAGGTCTGCAACAGCAGATTGTTTCGCATTCTTTATAAGGTCCATTCTGCGCCCAGGGCAAATCATGTCACAACTCACCGCGCCGGGATCGAAATATTCATCGAGCGGAATGATACTTGATGGACGCGATTCGATTCTTACGATGGAAATCGGGCAATCATTTCACGCTACAGATGGGTTCAGCCGCGCGATGACATGGTTGCAACGTCATTAAATTCCCAGGGCGCGGAGTTGCGCCGCCCGGATTCTAATTGCCGCGTCTACAACAACCGTCACCGGCCAAGACAAAAGTAGCCATTTAAAAATCCGATGTTTCATAGACCAGACTCCGTTTTATTCTTTGGCTTTGGTTGCGGTTTTGCAACCGGCGCATTTGGCAGCTTATGCCGCGCGACCTTTTTTAGCGTTTTCTCGAAGTGCGATTCGTCTTCGTCACAACCGAGTTCGCGGGCGGCTGCTATAAATTGCTCCGCTTGCGTTTTGGCGCTTTGTTTGGATTTAACCAATTATCAATCCCCCAGCTATCCCCGCTATTCGCATTGCGTATCAAATTGTTACGCACTTGCGTGACGCCCGCGAATCAGATTAATCAACTCCGGCGCCCGTGGCGGAATTGGTAGACGCNNGGGTTCGAATCCCTTCGGGCGCACCATGGCTTTAAGGAGAAAATGACATGGCCAGGAGGGTAGATCAAATGAAGCGACTTCAAGAGGAGAGAGACCGCTTAGTCGCACAAATTGAAGTGTTACGAAGCCAAATGGAAGCACTGCAAAATCAGGTAGTTGGTTTCGATCGGGCAATAGCGGCTCTCGAAGGAACTGAATTTAAAGCGCCTGATGATCCCCATCGCAACAGGGCCAGGAATGTCAAAGACACGGTTCTTGGCCTCCTTGCTAATGCTGGGCAGCCAGGACTTTCCGTTAATCAGGTAATTGATGGGGCACGAAATAAAGGCGTTCGGCTTGATCGTGGCACCGTGTCGTCCCTCCTATCCCGTCTTAAACGAGAGAACATTCTGGACATGACGGATGGTCAGTATTTTGTGCGCCCTCCTACACAGGGGGCGGCTAATAAAATCCATGCTGCTCCCTTGAATTGAAAAAGGCCGGGCGTTACGAGCNNAATGTGGGTTCGAGTCCCACCGTGGCCACCATGAAGCGCAGAGCCTGTGCAGGGCGATTTCCATAGCTTCAAAAAAAATGTGAGTCAATTGCGCGAATTGCGCAAGCTGCGTTTCCCGCACTGATTAGACTTCTTATCAACTTAGTCACGATAGGTGAGACGCTTCCCCATAATGCCTTCAAGAGCGACTTTTGCCCGTTCAGCGTCCTCGACACCCAACGCTGTGCGATTGTTGTAACGAAAATCGAACTCAGCAACGTAGCGATGCAGATGCTTCTCGGAGCAATGCTGATAAACGCCCTTCATGCCGCG
>PLUZ01000284.1:0-196 GCA_003162995.1 Methylocapsa sp.
GCCAGCAGCACGGGATGCTGGCCCTTGTATTTTACGAGCCTCGCGGCCAATTGCCGTCCGGCATCGGACCGGTTTTTGAAGCTCATCGCGGCCCCGGCAGTTTGCGTTATGTCGCGCGGCGGCAGTTTCCAAACCTAGCCTAACATCCAATGGGCCGCGATGCGAATGGGTCTTACCGGAACCCCGCCTGCAGCGT
>PLUZ01000284.1:303-8745 GCA_003162995.1 Methylocapsa sp.
TGCACCGGCTCATACAGCGCCTTGCGGGTTTCGCTCTTCGCATCTTTTTCGCCGAGCGAGGCCGAAGGCAGCATGCCGAGCGAGCCTGTCAGCATCGACGCCACGTCCGACAGCATGTCGCCGAACAGATTGTCAGTGACGATGACATCGAATTGCTTCGGGCGCCGCACAAGCTGCATGCCGAGCGCGTCGGCGAGCTGGTGCTCAAGCTCAACATCGGGATATTCGCGTGCGTGTAAAGCTCTGATGACTTCGTCCCAGAGGACACCGGATTTCATCACATTGCGTTTGTCGGAAGATGTCACTTTGTTGCGGCGCTTGCGGGCGAGCTCGAAAGCGATGCGCCCGATCCGCTCGATCTCATAGGTGTCGTAGACTTGCGTGTCGATGGCGCGCCTCTGCCCGTTACCAAGATCGATGATTTGCTTCGGTTCGCCGAAATAAACGCCGCCGGTCAATTCGCGAACGATCATGAGATCGAGCCCATCGACAAGCTCGCGCTTCAGTGAAGAGGCATCGGCAAGCGCCGGATAGCAAATCGCCGGGCGCAGATTTGCAAAGAGGTTCATATCCTTGCGAAGCCGCAAAAGACCCGCTTCGGGGCGGACTTCGTAGGGGACGGCATCCCACTTTGGCCCGCCGACGGCGGCGAGCAGCACAGCGTCCGCCGCTTGCGCCCGCGCCATATCGGCATCGCTGATCGCTGTTTTATGAACGTCATATGCCGCGCCGCCGACAAGCCCCTTTTCGATCTCGAAACGGACAATGCCTTCGCGCGTAAACCAAGCCGCGATTTTCTCGACTTCGGCCATGACCTCGGGGCCAATGCCGTCGCCCGGTAGAACAAATAGCTTGTAGACAGCCATATAAAAACCCTTGATCTTCCGCGTTCCTTGCCTCGAACGAGGACATTTCTCGCCGGGGACTTGAACCATTCTTTGGCTAAAAAGCAGCGCGGCACACCAACCACATCATGCCGGCTCTGACAAGAAGCAAGCGGCCAATAAGCAAGTAGCATTGCCGCAGCCGTCGAATTCATGCATTTTACATTCGCCTCGCCGATCAATGAGGACAACCGGTTAAAATGGCGCCATTGGCAATAGACGTCGATCCTCATGCGAGCACGGCGCGCGGACGCCTGGCAACAATGGCGCTCGGTGCGCTCGGCGTCGTCTACGGCGATATTGGGACGAGCCCTCTCTATACGATGAAAACGGCCCTCGACTGGGCCGGTGGCGAAGCGACGCCGGCGGTCGCCTTGGGCATGCTGTCGCTGATCGTCTGGACTCTGCTGATTACCACCTCTATCAAATATGTCGCCGTGGTGATGCGCGCCGACAACGAAGGCGAGGGCGGAATCCTTGCCCTGATGTCGCTGCTTGGCATCAAGCATGGCAATCGCGTTGGCATTATCGCCCTCGGTGTCCTCGGCGCGGCCTTACTCTACGGGGATGGCGCGATCACGCCGGCAATCTCGGTGCTGAGCGCGCTTGAAGGGCTCAAACTGCCGGTTCCAATGATCGCACCCTATATCGTTCCTCTGTCGGTCATCGTTTTGGCCGGGGTTTTCGGCCTGCAGCCGCAAGGCAGCGCACGGATCGGCAAATTATTCGGCCCGATTATGACGATCTGGTTCGTCACGATCGGCGTGCTGGGGCTCGGCGGCGTGCTGCATCATCCAAGCGCCTTGATGGCGCTCGATCCTCGCTACGGATTGACCTATCTGTTCACGCATGGCTTCAGCGGCTTTCTTGTGCTTGGAGCGGTTTTTTTATGTGCGACCGGCGCTGAAGCCCTCTATGCCGATATGGGTCATTTCGGACCACGCCCAATCAGATTGGCATGGTATGGTTTGGTGCTGCCCATGCTCGTGCTCAATTATGCGGGTCAGACCGCGATGGTGATCGACGGCGCCGTCGCCGCGCAGGCCAACCCGTTTTTCCTCTTGTGTCCGGCGCCGCTGCAAATACCGCTGGTTCTGCTCGCGACCGTGGCGACGATCATCGCCAGCCAATCGATCATCAGCGGCGCGTTTTCAATGACACGTCAGGCGATCCAGCTTGGCTTGTGCCCGCGCATGCACATCACCCAAACCTCGGCCGAGGGCTATGGGCAAATCTATGTTGGCTTCGTCAATTGGCTTTTGATGGCGCTCACGCTCGTGTTGACGGTGACGTTCCGCTCATCGGACAATTTGGCGGCGGCCTTCGGCATCGCCGTGTCGATGACCATGCTGCTGACTTCTATTCTGATGTTCCGGGCGATGCGCGACATTTGGCATTGGCGCCTCGCCGTGAGCCTCATCGTGGCGGGATTGTTCGTTACCGTCGATCTGTCCTTTGTCACCGCCAATATGATGAAAATCTTCGAGGGTGGCTGGGTCCCGCTTGTGGTGGGCGCCACCATTTTCTTTCTCATGTGGACCTGGCGGGAATGCCGCAAGGCGATGCTCGAGAAGCTGGAGCGCGACACCTTGCCGCTCTCTTACTTCATTACGAAAAGCCAAAATATGCGCCGGGTGCCGGGCACCGCCGTCTACATGACCAGCCGGACCGATGTCGTGCCGGTGCCGCTCCTGCATAATCTCAAGCACAACAAAGTGCTGCATCAGCGTATCGTGCTGCTACATGTGAAAACCGAGAACATTCCTCGCATATTTCCCGAACAGCGCATTGAGGTTCAGCATCTTAACGATGATTTCCATTCCGTCGTTGTCCACTATGGATTCATGGAGCAGCCGGACATTCCGCAGGTCCTCGAAAGCTGTGCCGCGCGGCAGCTCAGCTTCAACATGATGGATACGTCATTTTTCGTCGGCAGATTGACGATCGTGCCGGTGGGCCGGTCAAGATGGCACCGGTTCAAGGTCAAACTATTCATGCTCATGCATCGCAACGCCCAGGCCGCGACGGAATTCTTCTCTATTCCGCCGAACCGGGTAATCGAGCTCGGCGGTCAGATCGAGATGTGAGCAAGGCTCCGAAATGACGCCCTGCCCAAGAATTGCGTCATGAAATCTCTTATGCCACCGCGAGCTGGCGCAGGACGTAGGGAAGAATCCCGCCATTGTTGAAATATTCGAGCTCGTCGAGCGTCGCGATCCGGCAGAGCAGCGGCACTTTCACAACTTTTCCATCGGAATGTGTGATCTCGGCCTCCATCATCTGGCGGGGCTTCAGCGTGCTGCCGAGGCCATGGATGGTCACCTGCTCGTCGCCTTTGAGGCCAAGGGTTTTCCACGTCGTGCCGGGTTCGAAGGTCAGTGGCAGGACGCCCATGCCGACAAGGTTCGAGCGGTGAATGCGCTCGAAGGATTCGGCGATGACCGCGCGGACACCGAGCAATTTGGTGCCCTTGGCCGCCCAGTCGCGCGACGAGCCATTGCCATATTCGGCCCCCGCGAAAACAACGAGAGGCACGCCCTCGGCTTCATATTTCACCGCCGCCTCGAAGATCGGCATTTCCGCGCCGTCCGGCCAATGTTTGGTCAGGCCGCCCTCCGGGACCAGGCCGTTGTCCTTTTGCAGGATGAAATTCTTGATCCTTATATTGGCGAAGGTTCCGCGCATCATGATCTCATGATTGCCGCGCCGCGTGCCATATTGATTGAAATCGGCTTTTGAGACTTGCCGCTCGAGGAGATATTGGCCGGCGGGCGACGCCTCCTTGATCGAGCCGGCGGGCGAAATATGGTCGGTCGTGATTTTGTCGCCAAACAGCGCCAAGATGCGCGCGTTCTCGATGTCCTGGACCGGCTCGGGTGCCATTTTCATCCCCGCGAAATACGGCGGATTTTGCACATAGGTCGAACCCATATCCCATTTGTAGGTCTCGCCCGAAGGCGCCTTTACCTTGCGCCAATGGGTGTCACCGTTGAAGACATCGGCGTAGCGCGACTTGAAGACTTTCTTGGTCACGTATTCGTCGATAATTTCGGAGATTTCCTCCTGTGAGGGCCAGATGTCCTTCAAAAACACCGGATGGCCTTTCTTGTCATGGCCGAGCGGTTCGCTGGTGAGGTCGATTGCGACCGTGCCCGCGAGCGCATGGGCGACGACGAGCGGCGGCGAGGCGAGATAATTGGCCTGAACATCGGGGCTGACGCGGCCCTCGAAATTGCGGTTGCCGGAGAGAACCGCCGCGGCGATAATGCCATTGTCGTTGATGGTCTTCGAGATTTCCGGCGCCAAGGGACCCGAGTTGCCGATGCATGTCGTGCAGCCGAAGCCGACCAGATTGAAGCCGAGCTTGTCGAGCGATTTTTGCAGGCCGGACGCGGCAAGATATTCGGCGACCACCTGGCTTCCGGGTGCCAGCGAGGTCTTCACCCACGGCTTCACGCCGATCCCCTTAGCAATGGCATTGCGGGCAAGGAGACCCGCGCCGATCAGCACATTCGGATTCGAAGTATTCGTGCAGGAGGTGATGGCGGCAATCACCACATCGCCATGCCCGAGATCAAAATTTTTCCCCTCGACCGGAGTGCGCTTGGCGATCTCCCCGGGCTTTTTGTATTCGGTGTCGAGCGCGGCTTTGAAGCCCGCGCCAACGGACCCGAGCGCAACCCGCCCTTCAGGACGTTTCGGGCCTGCCATAGACGGCACCACGGCGGCGAGATCCAGCAATAGCGTATCGGTGAAGACGGGATCTGGCGTCGTCTTGGTGCGATACAACCCTTGTGCCTTCGCATAGGCTTCGACGAGAGCGACACGGGCCGGTGTTCGCGCCGACGTCGCGAGATAAGAAAGCGTCTCCGAATCGATGGGGAAGAAACCGCAGGTCGCGCCATATTCCGGCGCCATATTGGCGATCGTCGCGCGATCGGCGAGCGACAGATGGTCGAGGCCGGGCCCGTAAAATTCGACGAATTTGCCGACCACCCCTTTTTGCCGCAACAGCTGTGTGACGGTAAGAACGAGATCGGTGGCTGTCACCCCCGCGCCAAGCGCGCCGGTCAATCTGAAGCCGATCACCTCCGGCAACAGCATGGAGAGCGGCTGGCCGAGCATGCAGGCCTCGGCCTCGATACCACCGACGCCCCAGCCCAGCACGGAGAGCCCATTCACCATGGTCGTATGCGAATCGGTGCCGACGAGCGTATCGGGATAGGCGACCTCGACCGTCGCGGCCTTGCCGCGCGGCGGCGCATATTTCTCCTTGCGGGTCCAAACGGTCTGGGCGAGATATTCGAGATTAACCTGGTGGCAAATCCCGGTGCCCGGCGGAACGACACGGAAATTGTCGAACGATCCCTGGCCCCATTTCAAGAACCGGTAGCGCTCGCCGTTGCGGCCATATTCGAGATCGACATTGGTCTTGAGCGCCTTGCTATTGCCGAACGCATCGACGATGACCGAATGGTCGATGACGAGATCGACCGGCACCAGCGGATTGATCTTCTGCGGATCACCGCCAAGTTTCGTCATGGCGTCACGCATCGCGGCCAAATCGACGACGGCGGGCACGCCAGTGAAATCCTGCATCAAAACCCGGGCGGGACGAAACGCGATCTCGCGTTCTTCCTTGCCCTTATTGGTCAGCCACGCGGCAACGCCCTCGATGTCTTGCTTGGTGACCGACCGGCCATCCTCGAAGCGAAGCAGGTTCTCGAGTAAGATTTTCATCGAGAACGGCAGCTCCGACACGCCCGGAAGCCCATGTTTCTCCGCTGATTTGAGCGAGAAATAATCATAGGTCTTGGATCCTACTGTGAGCTTTTTACGGCATTTAAAACTGTCGAGCGACGTCATCGGAATGTTCCCGGCAAGCTGATCGGAAAAAGGGGAGGCCGTCCCGTTTATAATTAATTTTCCCGCCGAGAGCTACACGCATGATAGAGGAAAGCGTTATTTTGGTGGTTTGTGCTGCCCACGGTTTCATCATCATGCAACTTTCCGCTTCAAGGCTGACCGTCGAGCGTGGCGGCCGGATACTCTTTTCGGACCTGTCCTTCGCAATCGAAACGGGCGGGAGTCTCACCGTGACAGGACCAAATGGTGCCGGAAAGTCGACGCTTCTGCGCGTCCTCGCCGGGTTTTTACCGCTCGCCGGAGGCACGCTCTCCCTCACACCGGCATCGGGCGAGACGCTCGCCGAACAGGCCCATTACGTGGGGCATGCCGATGCCCTCAAGAGCCTCCTCACGGTGACCGAAAATTTGGAATTCCTTGGCCCGATGCTTGACGCCGGGCGTGGTGGCATGGCTGTGGAAAAAGCGCTTGCCGCATTTGGTCTTTCGCATGTCGCGGGTCTGCCTGCGGCCTATCTCTCGGCCGGGCAGAGACGGCGGGTGGCGCTCGCCAGGCTCCTCGTCGTGAAGCGCCCGGTATGGCTCCTGGACGAGCCCTTGACCGCCCTCGACGCGGCCTCCCAGGGACTGATGGCGCAAATCATGGCGGCGCATCTGGCAGAAGGCGGCATGATCGTCGCCGCCACTCATACATACCTCGGTCTTGCGGGCCGCGAACTGCGGCTCGGGGCAGTGCCATGAAAAATGCCAAGGGCGTTCCGGCCAAGCACGCGGCAAAATCGCCGCTTTTCGCACTTTTCATTCGTGATCTGCGGGCTTCACAACGCATCGGCGGCGGCACCAGTCTCGGCGTGGTTTTTTTTCTGATCCTCGTCACCTTGAGCGCTTTCGCGATCGGCCCCGATCTCGCGCTCCTCGGCAAGATCGCCCCGGCGATTCTGTGGATTTCCGGCCTGCTTGCGACATTGCTTGGTTTCGACAGACTTTTTCAAGCCGATCACGAGGATGGTTCCCTCGATCTTCTTTTGACGAGCAGCACGCCGCTGGAATTGATTGTTCTCGTGAAATGTCTCGCGCACTGGATTGTGACCGGCCTGCCGCTCGCCGCCGCCGCGCCCTTTTTTGGCCTGATGCTCAACCTGCCCATAAACCAACTGTGGAGCGTCACACTTTCGCTGCTTGCCGGGACTCCCGCCCTTACCTTGATCGGCGCCATCGGCGCGGCACTGACGGTGAGCCTGCGCCGTGGCGGTCTGTTGCTCGCGATTTTGATTTTGCCGCTCTGCGTGCCGGTGCTGATCTTCGGTGTCGCGGCGGCCAGCGCCGGGCCCGATTCCTTGATGCCCTTCGCAACGCCATTTCTGATTCTTTGTGCGCTTACCCTGATCGCCATCGCAGGCGCGCCATTCGCGGCGGCTTTTGCATTGCGGCAAACCGGCACGTGAGTGGCAGGGGAACAGGCAAATGCTGGGGCATGGCTAAGGCCGTAAAGCATGATCTTAAAAAAAAGTTGCTGACTTTTTGCGATCCCGCGTTAGAAGGGCCCCATGAAAACACTGCTGCTCATCCCCTGCCTCTTCGGCGCACTGATCATGGCGAGCGCCGTGCCTTCCCTGGCGGCCAATATCCACCGCGCGGGAGAGGTCGAGATCAGTCAAGCCGAAGCCTGCCAGGCAAGTTGCCGGGCCAATGCCGAGTCCTGCCGGACGCAATGTTCGGATAGCGAGGAGCAGGAACAGTGCGTTGTTGGTTGTGATAAGGCTGCGTGCAAGGCGAATTGCGCGACGTTCGAGGATACCTGCAAGCAGCGCTGTCAACAGTCCGGAGGCTGACGAGCCCGCGCTTTTCCTTAGATTGTCCTCACTTGGAAAACAGCGCCAGCGCCTCGGCGGAGAGCACCCCGCCGGTGATGGAGATGGTGGCAAAGGGAGCGGCGTCCGCCACCGCCCGGCTGGTCAGCATGATCTGCCCAATCTTCGTTGCGAGTTCCTCGATAGAGGCGGCAAAGACCACCCGGCCGATGCCACACCACAGAATGGCGCCCATGCACATGGGACAGGGTTCGCCCGAGGTATAGAGAGTCGTGCCTTTGAGCTCGCCGGCGGGCCGCGCCGCGACGAAACGGCGGATCGCCACCATTTCTCCATGCGCCGTCGGATCATTGGTTGATGTGCCCTGATTTCGCCCGGCCGCGACGACATTTCCGTCGCGGACGATGACCGCGCCGAAAGGGAAGTCCGCCTGCGCGGCCTCGGCGATGGCCATCCGCATGAAAAGCTCGTCACCGGGAATGGGTGCCATCCGCGTTGCCTCCGCCCTGGCCCGGCCCGGCGCGCTCAGGGTAGCTCCGGCCAGACCCGCGCCCAGCAGGCTCGCCAATGTCTGGCGCCGGTCACTGCCCCGTTCATGGTCCGGATCGCCGCCTTGCTTGCTCATCGAATCCCTATCCTATCCGGCTTCACTCCACATCCTCGTCCTTCAGCGTGACGAAAATTAGCACGCCAAGCATGGTCATAAGAACGCGGAAGGCGCTTTGCACGGCATCAAAATCCCGCGCCTGCCACATGCCGAACCATTCGCCGCCCACGGCCACGAAGCCTCCCTCGTAGAGCAGGAAGCCCAGCGTCAGCCCGGCGACGGCCTTGTTCTTGGCATCTTGAAAGAGCGGTGTCTTGGCCCGGAGCTGCCGAGCC
>PLUZ01000236.1 GCA_003162995.1 Methylocapsa sp.
ATGATGGTGAAGCCGATCTGTTCGGAGCCCTTGAGTGCCGCCTGCAGCGGCTGCTCGCCCTCTTCGATGTAGCGGGTGATGTTCTCGAGCATCACGATCGCGTCGTCGACGACGAAGCCGACCGAGATCGTCAGCGCCATCAATGAAAGATTGTCGAGACTGAAGCCGCACACGAACATGAGCGCGCAGGCGCCAAGGAGCGACAGCGGCACGGCGACACTCGGGATCAGCGTCGCACGGACGTTGCCAAGGAATAGAAAAATAACGATCACCACCAAAACGGCCGTGATCAGAAGCGTCCATTCCACATCCGTGACAGCGGCGTGAATGGTGACCGTCCGGTCGACCTCGATCGCAACCTTCAACGCCGGGGGCATCGAGGCTTGCAGCAAGGGCAGCGCCGCTTTGATCCGCGCGACCGTTTCGATGACATTGGAACCCGGCAGTCTGAAGATCGGGAGGACGATGGCGGCATGACCGGTCGCCCAAGCCATGCTGCGCACATTTTCGACGCCATCGACGGCCGCGCCGATGTCGCGGATGCGAACCGGCGCGCCATTGCGATAGGTGATGATGACGTCGTTCCAGGGCTTGGCGGTGGTCAGCTGATCATTGGCGTAGATCGTGAAACTACGGCGATCGGTCTCGATGCTCCCCTTCGGCGCATCAACCGTCGCGGTGGCAATCGAGCCACGCACATCCTCGAGGCTCAGCCCCATCGCCGCAAGCTTCAAGGGATCAACCTGGACTCGAACCGACGGTTTGCGCTCGCCCTGGATCATGACCTGGCCGACGCCGAGGATGCGGCTCAGCTGCTGCGCAAGGATATTGTCGGCGTAATCGTCGATGACCGAGAGCGGCAGCGTGTCGGAGGTGACGCTGAGGACCAAGATGGGGAAATCGGCGGGATTGGACTTGCGGTAGGTTGGAGGGGTTGGCAGAGTTTTCGGCAAGCTCCCGGCAGCCGCATTGATCGCCGCTTGCACATCCTGGGCGGCGCCGTCGAAACTGCGGTCGAGGTCGAACTGCAAAGTGATCGACGAGGCGCCGAGTGTGCTTGTCGATGTCAACTCGGTCAAGCCTGAGATTTGCGAGAACTGCCGCTCCAGGGGGCTTGTCAATGAGGAAGCGACCGTCACGGGATCGGCGCCCGGCAAAGTGGCCGAGACCGAAAGCGTCGGAAAATCGATCTGCGGCAGCGGCGCGATCGGCAATTGCGGAACGCAGACAAGGCCAAGCAGCGTCACCGCGATCATCAGCAGTGTCGTGGCGATCGGCCGCTCGATGAAGGGCGTCGAAAAGCTCATCGGCGATTAATCACGCTTGCTAGCCATAAGAGGCGTTTCGGGGGGGCTTGCCTCGACCGCGACCTTCGAGCCCGGCTGCAGGCGATATTGCCCGCTCGTCACGACGAGATCGCCATCTTCGAGGCCAGCCTCGACCACGGCAGTTTCAGCATTGACCGGCCCGAGCTTGAGCTTGCGGATCTCGACCGCGCCGTCGCTTTTGACAAGAAAAGTAAAGCTGCCATCCGGTCCGTTCTGGAGGGCAGCGGCGGGAATGGTCAGGACGTCATGTAGCGTCGACAGATGCAGCCGCGCCATCACGAATTGTCCCGGCCAGAGCAGCCCGTCTTCATTTGGAAGCTTTGCCTTGAGCTGGATGGTCCCCGTTGTTTGGTCGATCGCATTGTCGATCAGGGTGAGCTCGCCGATGTCGAACTGCTGTTTGCCGTCACGGCTCAACGCCGCCACTGGCAAAGACCCCGCGGCCATCATCTTGGCGATATCTTGAAGCGTATCCTCCGGCAGTGTGAAAAGCATGCTGATTGGGTGGGTTTGGGTAATCGTGACGATGCCGTTGGTGTCGTTCGCATGGACGATATTGCCGAGGTCGATCTTGCGAATCCCGACCCGCCCGTCGAACGGCGATCTGATCGTTGCATAGCCGAGGTTTACCCGCGCATATTCGATCAAAGCTTCGTCGCCCTTGACGGTCGCCTCCAGCTGCGCCACTTGCGCTTGCGTCGTATCAAACTGCTGGCGCGCGACCGAATTTTTTTCGATAAGCGAGGTGTAGCGCTTGAGATCGAGGCGAGCGTTTTCGAGTTGTGCCTGATCCTGAGCCCTTTTGGCTACCGCTTGATCGAGACTGGCCTGATAGATGCGCGGATCAATCTTGACGAGAATGTCGCCAGCTTTCAGCTGCTGCCCTTCCTTGAACGCCACCTCTGTAATCTGACCGTCGACCTGAGCGCGCACCAACACCGAGTTGTAGGCCTGCACATTGCCGAGGCCATAAAGATAGATTGGAACGTCACGCCGCGCCGCGGGGATCGCACCAACAGGCACGGGGGCGGCGCGCTCCGAGCCCTGGACGGGTGAAGAGCGTGCGCCAAACCACACTGCGCCGCCGGATCCGGCTGCCAGAATGAGCAAAAAGGCGAGGTAAGACTTTCGCATTTCATTTATCCGTTCACCGATAACGCCAGCAGCGGCTGCCCTGGTCTCGCCGCTGATTTCACAGTGACCCCAGCTTGATTCCGGTTTGAGTCCTGAATCCATAAGCCCGAGGTCGCCATCTTACCATAATTCCGGTCGAATTAGTCGAATATGTGAGAAGGATGAGTTTGTCGAGCTGCAATTGCCGTTTTTCAGCGGCTCTGTATGACACTTGGCCGGATATCACATTGGCGCATGGCCGCTGGACATTCGGTTCGCCTGCATCAGCGGGACTTTATATTGTGGAAGGATTAAGCCGTGACGATCGATCGCCGCTCTCTGCTCAAATATGCCGGACTGGTTCCCCTCATGGGCGCGGCGCCGCGCCTTGTACGGGCTGCCGGGGAGGTTGCTGCCGAGAAGGCGGATTACACGCTGCGCATCGGAACCGGGCTGGTCGAACTGGCACCCGGGCATATCGTCTCGACCACGCTCTATAACGGCCAGTTTCCGGGACCGCTGCTGCGCTTCAGGGAAGGGCAGGGGGTGGTTGTCGATGTTTTCAACGACAACCGACACGCCGGAGCTGGTGCACTGGCACGGGCAGATGATCCCGAGCAACGTGGATGGCGCTGCCGAGGAAGGCTCGCCGTTCGTGCCGGCGCATGGCATGCGACGGATCGCTTTCATGCCCAAACCCTCCGGCTTCCGTTTTTACCATACGCATGTCGCGGCCGGGGGCGACCTCAACCGCGGCACTTACACCGGCCAAGCCGGGCCAGTGTATATCGAGCCAAAGAACAACCCCGGCGCCTATGATCGCGAAGTGTTTCTGGTGTTGAAGGAGTTCGCGCCCTCCTTTAGCCGCGGCGGTGACATGGCGATGGACTTCCTCACCGGCGGTCCAATCAAGGAATTGCAGCAAATTGAAAAAGCCGCTGATGAAGAAGCGCAGGAAAAGACCAAAGGTTTCGAAGTCGGTTACCAGCTATTTAGCATCAATGGAAAGATGCTCGGACATGGCGATCCGATCCGGGTGAAGCACGGCGAGCGCTTGCTATTCCACGTATTGAACGCCAGTGCAGGCGAAATCCGCAGCCTCGCTCTGCCTGGCCATTTTTTCCGCGTTGTTGCGCTCGACGGCAATCCGG
>PLUZ01000527.1 GCA_003162995.1 Methylocapsa sp.
CGGGAGGCCCAGCGCAATATCGTGTCAATCGGCTTCGAATTTTGACCCCCGATCGGCGTCCAAAATTGACCCCTGCGATCCAGTTTTGTTCGCTGCTTTGGGAAGCGTCTCCAGAGCTGCGTCGCTGGGTCTATTCCTTTGTTCGACGGGGGACGCCGGTCTCAGCCGCCGCCCAGCAACGCGCGGTCGGCAAAGAGCGACTTGCCGACCTGAAAGGCTTCTTCGACGGACAACCGGCGTCCATCGTTGGTTTTGCCTGATGCGCGCCACAGATCGAGGTGTCCGTCGGAGCAGAAGAAGACGAGTGCAGTGCAGAGGGAGTCTGCCGCGCAGCCGCGGGACGCACGGAAACCCGTCCATACGACGGCCGATCGCGGACGGACCTCGTCGAGCGCCATGCCCCGGTTCCGCGTCTCAACAATAACAGGCACACCACATAAATGGCAGCCTGAGCGGATGATAGTATCCTCGCGGCACATGGCACCAGCGCCGAGCGCATCGATGGCGCACATGGTGTTGAGGGTGCGTTCGCGCCGCACGAACGTAAGCGAATGTTCGGTCGCGGACTGCGTGAACGGATAGGCCCCTCGGATCGCGGCACCATCACGCTCCAGGATCACAAGATCATGCTGACTCAGCGCAGTAAGCAATCGCGCAGTTTCGAGTTCGGTAAATCCTGTTGCCGCCGCGATCTCCTTTGCCGACGGCGGCCTGCCCTCATGGGCATACAGTCGCAGGAGCATTGCCAGCACCGATGCGGCGGCAGTGCCGAGGTCGCCGAACCGTTTGTCGTACCATGCGGCAACTAGAATCCCGTCGAGCGCCTCCCGCGCAGCTTCTGTCATCACCATCGTTCGGTCCGGCACTATCGGCATTCTGCCCGGTGGCCACCCAACTGTCTTGTTAATACCGCTTGCCAAGGCAGTCTTGCTCCCACTCTCGTGCATCCGCGGAACTTGTTCGTTAGCTCTTCTTCTCTACGGCCTGTAGGGACTATAGGGTCAACCGAGCATAAAAGTCTCGCAGGGCCAGATCGTGCCGATCGGCGCCGCGGGTCTCACCTCGGCGAAGATCGTCAGGAACGCCAGCCTCAAGATCTATCCCGGTGCACCGCACGGGCTCACGAGCACGCGCAAGGACGAAGTCAACATCGACCTTCTCTCGTTTCTGAAGCGCTAGCCTCCGCAGGGTCGGTTAGCCGTCCGGTCAACGTGCTCAAGGCAGGGCTACCGGGCGGCTTCGACTTTGGAACCACATTGGTGGGAGCGGTCACTGGCTTTTGATGGCTGCGATACGTTGCTTGGGCATTGATTCCGTAGCTTTATAACTATTTTTGATTCACTGATCAAAAAAAACGATTCGTCCCGTTCTCTTGCCGCGCGTATTCTCTGTCTGGTTCTTTTGCCGCGCGTAACTGCCCCGAACACCGCGAGTGGAGTCGAGACAGATGTATGGAGGGAACGATGGCTACGGCTCCTAGTGATCTAAGGGTAGAAAAGACTAGAACAATGTCTATGATCCCTGGATACCCTTCACTCTCTGATCAGGCACGCGGAGTATTGAAATTTCTGTGGAGGAAGTCCCATGTCAACGATGACTGGACCAAGGGTGGCGAGATATCGGACGCATGGGATAGATGGAGCATCTTCCCCTGGTACATGTATCCTCGCTATGACCTTGAATGGTCGACACGGGTCGCCGCAAAGATCGCCCAGGAGATACCCGCCTGGCGAGAGGGCTGCGCCGAGATCATCGACCTGATGCTCCAGCGGAACACCCAGTACGCAGCGTGGTTCGATCTGGTCGAGCAAAAGGGCTTCGATCCTAACCGAGGCCACTACCCCTATGATTACTATGACAAGAACATGCCACCGGGATGGGCGGGCGTCTACAACGCGCCCGGCTACTACGGAAACGGGCTCGCGACCAAGGTGCCTCCGAAAGAGGCAAGGCGCACCTCACCCTACACCCAGCCACACTCACCGGCTGTGGGCCGCACATACAATCCGGATCCGATCTATGGCAATGGTGGCTCCTATATGATGGGCAAGGGCTACCTGCTCAACATCATTGCTCTCTATGAATTTGTCTGTGGCAGTACCAAGTACGACGAACCGATTGAGCTGGTGTACGACGACACGATAAGGTTCAAGTATACGCAACTGGAGATGGCAAAAGTTCTCTATGACCAATTTACGGCGCCAGTGGACGAAGGCGGCAGCGATCTCACGCCGGGAATCGATTGTGAAGTAGGGAAGGTCTTTCCGTGGTGCGTCGGCGTCGGTGGCCTTGGTATGAAGATGACCGACAAGATCCACAACACCAATTTACGAACCGGCTATTATCGGTGGCTGGACTGGGCCAAGAAAAACCTCGTCGGTGGAGCCAAAGGGCCAGACGAGCCTTATGAATGGGCCTCGATATACTACGATCGTGACATCCCCTACAACATGAATGGGCCTAAACATCAGATCCCAGGCAACTGGTTCTGTTGTGCTTACCAGTATTGGCCTGACGACCAGACTCTCGGCAGGCGGTTGTACGCGGGGGCGAAGAAAAAGTTTATGGTCAAAGAGCCCGACGGATCCGCCCACATAAACTTCCCTCCGGAGCTAGGAAGTGGAGAGGACTTGGTCGGTTTTGGCGCCGCAGTGGCGTGTGCCTGGGAATTCGGCGACTTAGATACCCACGCACAGCTGATGACCTGGGCGAATAATCGCTATCAGCCCACCGCGAAAGATGGCGAATTCTACTATCAATTCGGCCTTGATGAACCTTGGCCTCGGGGTTGGCCCAATGACTGGCTTTTGATGTCCGTTGCTGGCGGACCGGGCAGCTGGTACCGCCTGTACAATGAGCCGAACCTAAAGAAATTCCATCAACCCACCGTCCATAGTGTTGACTATCCCACGGTCGATGTTGGGCAAGCCTATTACGATGAGGGCTTGGGCGCTTTGATGGTAGCCATATTCCCCGGAGACGATAAGAAAGCAGGCAGTAACACGACATTCAAGGTGACAAATCTAACGGGTACGGAACGTAAGGTCTTACAAGATGGCGTACCTTTTGGCGGGTGGAAGGCCCTCGGTGACGGTGAGATAGAGGTAACAACGACCGTAGATCGTCATGCTTTTGTGATCCGGTAATCAGGCGCGTTTCCTTAAGCCAGTCTCTTCAAGCATGAACGGAAATGAACCAAAGTAATGAACCACAGTCGAGTGAGAGTGTCGAGCGAGTCCGAATGTGGCCGAGCTGGCTGCGGGCCCAACGGGTGGAAGGTCCGAACTGCCGTAGGTAAGAATGCCGCGCACGTGTTGCTGGTCTCCACCTATGAACTTGGCCATCAGCCATTCGGCCTAGCCGAGCCAGCCGCGATGCTGCGGGAACGTGGTGCCGTTGTGAGGACGGTGGACCTCGCTGTGGAGTGTCTCGATGAAGACGTATTCCGGGGGGCCGGCCTCATCGCCTTTTACGTCCCAATGCACACCGCCACCCGTCTGGCGGCGCGAATGATTCCAAAAGTGCGAAGCTGGAACCCCACCGCACATATTGCGGCGTACGGGCTGTATGCGCCGATGAACGAGATCTACTTGCGACACCTAGGTGTCCAGACAGTGCTGGGCGGTGAGTTTGAAGAGGGACTTGCCGCCCTGGCCCAACGCCTCGAGCGCGGCGTCGAAGCAGCGCCAGGCGAACAGTTTGAGCCGCGCGTGTCGGTCGCTCGGCAGGATTTCGTCGTCCCCCATCGTGAGGGACTTCCTTCGCTTGATCGGTACGCTTATTTACGGTTGCCGAACGGAGATAGGCGGATAGCCGGTTACGTGGAGGCGAGCCGCGGTTGCAAGCACGTATGCCGGCACTGCCCGGTGGTGCCCGTCTACAATGGCCGGTTTCGCATCATCCCTCTGGAGATCGTTCTAGGGGATGTTCGCCAGCAAGCCGCGGCGGGCGCGCGGCACATCACCTTCGGGGATCCGGACTTCTTTAACGGCCCTACGCATGCGCTTCGTATCGTCAGGGCGGTGCATGAGGAGTTTTCCGATCTGACCTACGACGTGACAATCAAGGTGGAGCATTTGTTGGCGCATGCGAAGCTGCTGCCGGTGTTAAAAGAGACCGGTTGCCTATTTGTGACCACGGCGGTGGAATCTGTGGACGACCGGGTTCTGGCCATTCTAGAGAAGGGCCATACCCGAGAGGATTTCTTCCGGGTAGTGCGGCTCTTCGATGAGGTGGGCATATCGCTGGCTCCAACTTTTGTGGCGTTCACACCCTGGATCACCCTGGACGGCTATTTGGACCTCTTAAATGTGATCGCCGAGCTTGGACTGATCCGATCCGTTGCGTCGGTACAATTGACGATCCGCTTACTGATCCCGCCGGGCTCGCGGCTGCTCGAGCTCCCGGAGGTTCGTGCCCTCGTGGGCGCACTTGATGAAGCGGCGTTAGTCTATCCGTGGTCGAACCCGGGCCCAAAGGTCGACAGGCTCCATATGCAGGTTAGGGCGCTTGTGCAGCAAGGCGCCACTCAGCCGAATGATCAGATCTTCGGCGACATATGGAGGCTCGCTCATGAACTCGCCGGGCATCCTGTCCCATCCGTGCCTGCAAAAAGCGCTCGCGTCACGCCGGCTCAGCTCAGCGAGCCGTGGTATTGTTGCGCCGAACCGACCGAGGAGCAGTTCGCCATTTAGCCCAAGCGTGGGGTGACAAAGCCAAAAAAACCGTAAGTTGCAACGACAGTTTATCACGTTGTTTGCTTCTATTTGCAATTTACCTCTAACGCTACCCAGCACCCTTTCTGACTCGAGCATTGAGAAAATTGTTCGCAGGGCGGCAATGGAAGGAGGAGTTTTCTTGTGACTATACACGCTACTGGTGGTTGTGCATGCGGCGCCATTCGCTATGAGTGTTCGGCTGCAGTGGCTTTTGCTGGGAATTGCCTTTGCCGTGATTGCCAACGAACAACGGGAAGTGCGTTTGCCCCCTTGGTTTCGTGCCAAAGAGTGCGGTCACAATCACCGGCGATGTGAAATACTACGATGTTAAAGGTGATTGTGGGCAAATTGTCAGCCGTGGCTTTTGTCCAGCGTGTGGGGCGCGGCTGTTTCTAAATCCAGCAATGATGTCTGACGTCGTCGGTATCGTGGCGGGGGCTCTTGATGATCCAACCTGGTTTCAACCCACAATGGACATTTACACGGCGAGTGCACAGCCGTGGGATTGTATGAACCCAGATCTCACCACGTTTCCCAAGATGCCATCGGTGTAGTGTATGTTTCACAATCTTAACTCGACCCGCTTTGGAGGTATCCAATGCCATTACACATAGGCGATGCAACGCCTGATTTTACGGCGGAAACGACGGAAGGGACGATCCATTTTTACGACTGGATCAGCGACGGGTGGGTGGTGCTGTTTTCGCATCCAAAGGACTTCACGCCGGTTTGCACCACTGAGCTTGGCTACATGGCCAAGATCAAACCAGAGTTTGACAAGCGCGGAGTAAAGATCATCGGCCTTTCGGTCGATCCGCTCGGCCGCCACTCCGGCTGGGCGAACGACATCAAGGAGACGCAGGGCTTTGCCCCGAACTATCCGATGATCGCCGACATCGACTATAACGTGTCGAAGCTCTACGACATGCTGCCGGCGCCGGTCTCTGGCGATCCGACCAAGCGCACGGCCGCCGACAATCAGACCGTGCGCAATGTCTTCGTCATCGGCCCGGACAAGAAGGTCAAGCTGATCCTGGTCTATCCGATGACCACCGGCCGCAATTTCGACGAAGTGCTGCGCGTCATCGACTCGCTGCAACTCACCGCGAAGCACAAGGTGGCAACGCCGGTGAACTGGAAGAATGGCGAGGACGTCATCATCGCAGGCTCGGTGTCGGACGACGACGCCAAGAAGCAGTACCCGCAGGGTTGGAAGGCGCCGAAAGCGTATCTGCGCAAAGTGCCTCAACCCAAGTAGTCGAGCTTTGGCACACCTTGCAAAGAGCCACTTGCGCCGTTCTGTTTGCTGGAAAAATGTTGGTGAGGTCTAAGACTGGTGAGTTCTAAGAAGGATAAAATCATGAAAGTTGCATACGTCTTCAGCACCTCAGGTCATACAGCCAGCTACAAGCTGGGACAAATGATTCTACCCCAATTGGAGCAAAGTGCTCATGGTGTAGAAGTTGTCGGTATGATGTTCTTCGATGATAACACGTTTCTGCTGCGCAAAGGGGACCCGATGGGCCAACGCTTGGCTAAGGTCGCAAAGGAGAAAAGCATCCTTTTAATGATGTGCGATTCATGCGCATTAGAACGAGGGTTGGCTGAAGGCGGCAAGTGGCCCGAGAAGGCCACCCCCAGAGATACTGTTGAGGGGGTCCAGGCCGGTTGTTTTCCTGATCTGTATGCGGCATTAGCAGGGAAATCTCCTGATTACATCATCACGCTGTAGGAGGGGCCGGTGGACCGCCTGTTGAAGGGTCGGGTTTCGGACTTTGGTCATATCGAGAGCGATCGGGCTCCTTTGGTCGTGCGAAGGGCTAAGGAAGGCGCAATAGGAGGCACCCCAGATCGGATCGGGCTTGGCGATAAGGTCCGGTGCGCGTCGTCGTGAGCACGCCTGCAAAGGGCAATCAGGGGAGTGAAACTTATGCGTATCAGGACAACGATCGCCTCCGCCGCGCTTTTGAGCTTCGGCGCGGGCGCCGCCTCCGCCGCCTCGGTTACAAAGAGCATTGACGTCGACGCCCCGCCGGCGAAGGTATGGGCCATGATCGGCCCGTTCTGCTCGATCAGCGCGTGGCACCCTGCTATAGGCAAGTGCACCACGGACGGCAATGCCGAGCCGACCCGCACGCTCGTCACCATCGACGGCAAGGCCACCTTCGTAGAAATTGAGACTGCACGTGACGAGAAGGGCATGAGCTATTCCTATGCCATCAAGTC
Organism: Methylocapsa sp.; assembly: GCA_003162995.1. Taxonomy (GTDB): domain Bacteria; phylum Pseudomonadota; class Alphaproteobacteria; order Rhizobiales; family Beijerinckiaceae; genus Methylocapsa. The sequence goes on from PLUZ01000527.1 coordinate 6,945, forward strand.
GAGCCCATTGCCGCTCAGCGACTACAAGTCGACGATCAAGGTGGAGCCCAAAGGCGAAGGCTTGTCGACAATAACTTGGTCGAGTACCTTTACACCGGCCGCCGGCAAGGAGGCCAGTGCAGAGGAGGCCGTCGCGGGAATCTATCAGTCTGGCCTCGATTCGGTGAAGGCCAAGGCCGGGATGTGAACCCCTCAATCGGCGTCAAGCTTCGAAAGGAGAAAACTATGGAGCGTCGTGAATTTCTTGCCGCGTTGGGAACCGCTGCGGCGGTTTCGTCCGCGTCCCAGGTGTTTGCTCAGACTCGCGGCGGGAGCCTTCAGAAGGTCAATGTCGCTGTCTACGTCGCGCTCGAAGCCAAGCCCGGAAAAGAAGAGGCGGTCGCCGAGTTTTTGCGCCAGGGCAAGGCATTGGCCGAGGCCGAACCTGCGACGATTGCTTGGTTCGGCGTTCGTCTCGGACCCTCAACCTTCGCCATTTTCGACGCTTTTCCCGATGACGCTGGCCGGCAAGCCCATATGTCCGGGAAAATCGCCGCCGCGTTGATGGAGAAAGCGGGAGACTTGCTGGCCCAACCGCCTTCGATCAAGATGGCCGACATTCTGGCTTCGAAGTTGCCCGGCTAGCTCTCTTCAAGCGATTGGCGCAGCCCGGCGTCAATCGAACCACGCTGAGGCTGAGCCACCCGAACTCGGCCTCTATCGTGTACAAAATCCGAAAGAACTCCTCAATTTCAACCATGTGATGGGGCGGATTCCATTTTATGCGTCCAGCGATGGCCTTCAGCGAACGTGATGACTTCCTTGAGGTCGTCCCCTCGTTCGCGGACCAAAGGAGACCGTACAACCTAAGGCCCGGCTTCGCTAAGCTTGAACTTCCATCGCAGATTTGCCCCGTCGCGATCGTGCTGAGGTCGCCCTATGGGAATTAGCTTTTCGCGCCGAACAATCGCTCTGATTGCAACGGTTATGATTGTGGTAGTCGGTCTTCTGGTATTTTTGCGCCCGCGGCCCAAAGTTGCCGCGGCCGGGCCGGCCGGTATTGCGGCAGCTTGCGGTCCCGGCAGCCGAACTGGTCACGCAGGTCTCTACGACAATTTGCAAACCTCCGACACGCTAACCATCGCCGTTCGCACGCCAAGCGATTACGATCCGACACGCGCCTATCCGTTGCTCGTCGTCTTTCCTCCGGCCGGATACACCGGCGCGGGTCGGAGATTGTTTACGATTTGACGACAGAAGCGACGCGGCGTGGTTTCATTGTCGCCTACAGCGATCATTTAAGTTTGTCGCCCTCGGCCGTCTCGCAACAGGCGAAGGTGGCCGCGACCGTCGCAAGCTTTTTCTGTGTCGATGAAAGTTCGATTGCTTATCTCGGGCACTCCGATGGCGGCGCGATGGCCGAGGGTATACCCGTCTACGTCCCCAAAGCCGGCCGCGCCGCGGGGATGACGGGGCAAGATCTTGCGGCGATGCCATGCCCGTCGATCCCGGCCGTTATGATCCNNGCAGAAACCACTTCACGACGATGAATGAAACCACAGCCGCAACGATGAACGCTTCCCGGACTTCGGCCGAGGCGCCGCGGCCTACTGGGGACAATGCGCCGCCTGCGCGCCAACGGATCTTAATGCGCTTGCCGATGGCTGCCGTAACTTCTCAGGATGTGCCGAAGGACGGACGCTCACGCTTTAGCATTTCCATTGCGTAGTCCATTTTATAAGTTATCATTGTCTGATTCGTCGTCGTGAAGACAGTATAAACTTCTTTGTAAACGAATATAGAATTCTTTGTCAGTACGAAAGTACAAATTCTTTGGCAACCTGTCGAATAATTCTTTGGCAAGAATGATTCTTTGTCATAGGATGTGGCGAGAAAGCCGCTCTCGATGTCTCTTTGGAACCGACGATAGCTTGCATTGTCAATCGCGAAGGCGCGATTGCTTGACGCGATCATAGCCAGCGGTTCGAATATTGTGGCGGATAGACTGAAGCCCGGCGCGCGTCTTGCTCGCGAATGGCGCGGTCAAGCGTGGCCGCGCCTCGATTGATGGTTTGCCATTTGTTTTGCAAACACTCCGATTCCTNNTAGCTCAAAGACAATCACAGTTACGTGAAATGCGGACCAACGAACCGCGCTCGCCCCTATGCCATCACTGCTATTGATTCATGAATCGAATCTATCGATTCGCCTATTTCTCTTGCTCAGCATAACTTTCTCAGACCACGCGAACCCAAGGAGCATAAGGCA
>PLUZ01000203.1 GCA_003162995.1 Methylocapsa sp.
CGTATCCGTGCAACAACGCTCGCTTGATGGTCTCCATGTCGAAATACTCGTGGACGCGATCAATCTTGCCGTTCGCAATATGAAAGACGAAGCTACATTGGAACTCATACTTCTTCCCGGTGGGTTCAAACTTGATCGACGGGAAGTCGGCCTGATTGGTTAGAGTGCCAGCCGTGCGGTATTCAAGAGATGCGTATTCTTCGCTTGCGAACAGATTCACGAGTGTCTTGATCCTGTCCGGTGAAGCCGTCCAGTGGTTCGGCGCCAGCTTTGCGATCTCCGCTTTGCCTTTAAGCGTATCGCCAGTAGGGACTATCAACCATTCGATGGTTTCATCGAGCATATCAAGGATTACGTTCAAGTTTTTGCCGAAGAGCGCGTCGAAGTAGGTCCGCATCATCCGCAGGTTGTCTTGAATACGTTGCGTACGTGCCTGGAAGTCTGATTCTGGAACTGGCGTTAAAATCTTGTCCATTTCAGTCACTTCCTTTTTGAAACTGCGCTTCTTACGGGTTGCCCCTCCCGCGGGATTTGGTCGCGAGCACGTCCTGCGGCGCGAAAACATCCCCGCCCCTACTTGAAGACGTCGTCCAACCAGTCGAACTCGATTTGGTGTTTGAGGCTCAGGTTATTCATTGTGCAGTGAGCCTCGCCGCCATCCACCAAGCGAACCAGGCGTTCCGTCTTCGGGCAGGTCAGCTTCTCGTAGAAGTCGTGCCCCAAACCGACCATCAATGGTCCCTCGGCTTCGCCAGCTATGTGCAGGAGAGGGCACGTGAGCTTCCCCTCGAGCCCGGCCAGGCTGTAGCGGCCGAGTTCGTCGAACAAGGCAGGGAGCGACCCTCCGGCCAAACCCAATCGCTGCCAGAAATTTGTCGCCATGTACTTCTTCATCGGCTCGGAGAAGTCGATCTTGTCCTCAATGTCGCTGCTATAGGGCGCGTTCGGGTCGAGGCCCAGTCCGGCCATGAGGACGGGCTTGAACTCCGGCACCAGCGAATTCGCGATCACGGCGGTAATGCGTTTCTCGTATGCCGCCGCCCGTGGGGCAAAGTATCCGCCCATGCTGTGCCCCGAGAGCGCCAGCCTCTTGGGGTCGACGTCGTCGCGGGACAGAACGTAGTCGGCGGCGTATCGGGTCGGGACTTCCCAATCCGGGCGATAGGTCAGGCTCGGGTCCAGGGCGTAGGCGCCGACTTGCCCGGGACCCTCCCACAGAAACGCGTTGTAGCCGCGGCGGATCGCCGCCGCGCCACCGCCAAAGTCATACAGTTCCTCGCAGGTGGTGTCGCCGCCCCCGAGGATCATCACGGTCGGACGCGGGCCGTCAGTCGCGGAAGCGCGCATGAAATACCCCGGCAGTGTCTTGCCGTTCTCGTAGGGAATGCTGACCGGCTCGATCTTCGGATCGAACAGCGCCGCGGCCTGCCTGAAGCACGAGCGGTGGCGATGGTACATGGCGAGTTGGCGGGGATCCTTGCTTTCGAGGTAGAAGAGGCCCGTTCGCCAATACAGGGATGCTCTGAGGAACGCCTCGCGCGCACTGACGACATGGCCGCCGCTCAGGCAGTTGTGGGCTATGGCCTCGACCCGCTCGGCAGTGCCGCTCCATTCGACAGTCCAGCTTTCCACGTCTCTGTCCACGACCCGCCGCGCCGTCGAGTACAACTCGCCGAACGCGCCGCCCTCTCCATAGGCGCCAGCGCACATGCCTCTGACGAGTTGGTAGTCGAAGTTCGACTTGAACATTACGGGCATCCCCGGCGTGGCGCCGAAAATCGCTCCGGTTGTTGTCGTCGGTTTTGCCGAGGCTGGCGTAGATGCGTGATTTTGGCTGCTGTTCATTTCACCTGTCCTCGTCGTTATTGTTGTTTAATGGGCGTATCGAGCGGCGGGAGTGAGGCAGCCGATACACCCGGAAGCTAGCGAAGCCGACGTTCGCCGGATGAGCCCACATTCATCAGCTGCGTAGGTGAACAACGGCATTTTATGGCCGACAAACCTCTCGTTGTTGCAGGAGCGTTGGGTTCCAAGGTTATTAGTGGATTGTCCGTATGTGAGCATTCGGATCGCTTTCTGCTTTACCCAGAGCGCCATCGCTTGAGATTCCCCCGCCAAGGGCGGAAAGCCTTCCGGTCTGTGACGCCAGCGTCACTGCGATCAATTCGGATCCCGACCGCGCACCTTGATATAGTCCTCCTCCGCCCCCACTTACCATCTAGTGAGATGGTAAATGGATGGTGTATGGATGGTGTATAGATGGTCAAACCCTCCTCAGTTTTGACCCGGGCTGAGCGACAGAACGACCTAATCACGAATTTTCTCAGCCTCACCGTGCGCTTACTCCGAACTTTTTCGCGGGAGACCCAAGCATGTCGCCTGGTCTAACCCGATGGCCCAAAGGATTCGTTCCAATGCATGGGATATCAAACTCCACCATGAGCAAGGCTGCCGGGCGCGCAGGCCGGCTCGCCGAGGCGATGACTCTGGTGCGCCGCGTGCTCGCCGAAACGCGCCAGGCCGGCGTCGCGGCTGACGGTGTCCGCGCGAGCACAGTTGCATCTGACAGTGGCAATGTTCAATCATTGGGTCACGGCAGCGCCTTCACCACCTCTCTGCTCGGCCCACGCTGGCCCAAGGACGGCTTTGCAAAAGAG
>PLUZ01000189.1 GCA_003162995.1 Methylocapsa sp.
GTGTTGGGACCGCTTTCGCCTTCCCCTACCCGCTTATGATCCTGGGCCGAAGCAAAGTTGAGCGCATGTGTGCCATCGCAAAGCGCGAAAAACGAAACTTCCTCGCCTTCGAGAAAATCCTCGATGACGATCCTCTCTCCGGCCTTGCCGAGGGGACCTGAGAAAATTGTGTCGATCGCGGCTTCCGCCTCGTCGAGGCTCATCGCCACCGTGACGCCCTTGCCCGCCGCGAGCCCGTCGGCCTTGATCACGGCCGGCGCGCCCTTTTCGCGCACGAAAGCTTTGGCGGACGCAGCATCGGTGAAACACGCATAGGCCGCGGTTGGAATAGCGTGGCGGCGGCAAAAATCCTTGGCAAAGGCCTTGGAGCCTTCGAGCCGTGCGGCCGCCTTGCTCGGACCGAAGGCCTTGATCCCTTCCGCCGTCAAATGATCAACGATGCCATCGACAAGCGGCGCCTCTGGGCCGATCACGACGAGATCAATTGCCATGACCTTGCAAAAGCTGGCAATCGCGGAATGATCGGCCACATCGAGCACGACGGCCTGCCCCAAGCTGGCCATGCCGGGATTGCCCGGCGAAACGAAAAGCGTTGTGAGCAGCGGACTCTTCGCAAGCGCGATGGCGATGGCATGTTCGCGTCCGCCGGAACCGAGAAGAAGAACGTTCATGATAATTTTCGATACTCCCGCTGGCGGACGAGGAAAAGTCATAAATCCATCGAATTGAAGAGCGGTTGGCTATAAATAGATTTTGCGATCATGGAAAATGTCGCGCTCAACGTGAAACGGCTGGAGTCGGCGCACCCCCTGCTTGCGAGTTTCGCACAAAACCAACAGGTGAAGATCGCTGGCGGCGTTTACGATCTTGCGAATGGAAAAATTACGCTCCTGGCCTGAAACATTAAGCACGCTTTTGACGATTCCCGGCCGGTCAATTTTTCGATCTCGGCGTGTTTCGAAGACCACACGACGCTCTTGGCGGACAAACCCGGGCGGAGCCTATCGGCGCGCCCGGCCGCAGCAAACCCTCCCGGTTTCTGATATTTGTTGATTCCGCACACTTTGTTGACATCAAGGCCAATATAAGACTTAAACTTCATCTTGTGCGCGCCATACTGCACATTGTGGAGGACGTATTTCGCGCAAGGCTGGCTGTTTACAGTTTGTGGCTAAGGGCTACCGCGCCGGGCCATTAGATTGTCATAACGGCTGGCCAACCAATGCCGTTGGGAGGAATGCGATGGTGAAGAATTCGTCGATAATTTTATCCGTTATAGGGGCATCTGCTCTGGCTGTCTTTACGATGACCGCACCGGTCCAAGCCAAGGATGCGGGAGATTGGACATGCGAGGATTTCCTCAAAGTTCCAAAATCCGCACAAACGAGTGTTGTTTACTATTTGATCGGTCTCAATAAAGCCCAGGCGAAGGAGTTCCACGATATCTCCGCCGAGGATTTTAAGGTTCCGGTTTCAAAGGTTGTTCAGCATTGTCGATTGAATCGTCCCGATAACCTCTGGGAGGCAATCGCCAATCACTTCTACTGGCACGCGATGAAAATACCCTAGGCTTATCTGAACGAATAACCGGACCGGCGTCATCCTCGGCGCCGGTCGTCCGAAGTCCCCGCAAATCCTGTTCCCGCAAACTGGCGCTTCCCTCAGAAAAATTATCGGGAACCCGCGCCGCCCTTGCTCGCAAGCATCGCGTCCAACTATCTCCGCCCGAACAATTTTTCGAGATCCGCGAGCTTCAGTTCGATAGAGGTCGGCCGCCCATGATTGCATTGGCCGCTGCCTGGCGTGCGTTCCATCTCGCGCAGCAACGCGTTCATTTCGTCGCCGCTGAGACGGCGGCCGGAGCGCACAGAATGGTGGCAGGCCATCGTCGCCAGCACGGAATCGAGCCGCTTCTCGAGCGGCGCCGAGGCACGCTCATCCTCACGTAGCGCCGCGGCGAGATCGCGCACAAGCCCTGAAGCGTCGCCGCATTTCAAGAGGGCTGGCATTTCATGAACGGCGACTGCGCCTGGCCCGAAAGCCTCGAGGTGGAGACCGAATTCTTGCAGCAGCGGGAGAGCATCCTCGATGCGCTCGACATCGGCTTGTTCCATTTCCACGATAGCGGGAATGAGCAAGACTTGGCGCGGCACGTTCCTGCCCGCGCGCGCGGCCTTCAAAGCTTCATACACAAGGCGCTCATGCGCGGCATGCTGATCGACAATGACGAGTCCGTCGCGGGTCTGGGCGAGGATATAGCTATCGTGGATTTGCGCCCGCGCGGCGCCGAGAGGCGCATCGCTATCCTCCGGCGCGGGCGCCTGTGCATGAGCGCGTGTATCGGCGGCAAGCGTTTCGCCAATGAGTGCAAGATCGCCGATGTCCGGCGGAGCGCTCTCGGCAAAACCCGGATTGGCCGGGGATTGCCGCCAATCCCAGCCGGCGGCGGGCGCGCGAAAGGCGGGCGCCGCGCCTCCTTTGCCTGCACGCCGTGCGAAAAAGTCGAGCGCAGTCGCGCCATGCGCTGGAGTCACGCGCTGGAGCGCCGATTGCAAACTCTGTTTCAAGGCGCCAATCACGAGCCCGCGCGCAAGGCCAGGATCACGAAAGCGCACTTCCGCCTTGGCCGGATGGACATTGACATCGACCTCGCGCGGATCGCAATCGAGGAACAGGACAAGGGCCGGATGGCGCCCCTGCGGCACATAATCCATGTAAGCCGCGCGCACCGCGCCAATGAGCAGTTTGTCGCGGACGGGCCGCCCGTTGACGAAGAGATATTGCGCTTGCGCATTGGCTTTGTGCCACGTCGGCAATCCGGCGTAACCTTCGAGGCGAAAGCCTTCCCGCGCGGCTTCGATGCGGAGCGCATTGGCCCGGAACTCCTCGCCCAAAATATCGGCAAGCCGGGTCAGCCAAGCACCTTCGCCAGGGCCCTGCGCGGCAAGATCGAAGCTCGCTGTCTCCGCGCCCGCGAAAGTGAATCGCACATTTTTATGCGCCATCGCGAGACGCTGCACGATGTCCGCGCAGGCGCGGGCCTCCGCGCGGTCGCTTTTTAGAAATTTCAGCCGCGCTGGAGTGGCAGCGAAAAGGTCGCGGACCTCGACCTTCGTTCCCGGCGGCTCGCCGCAGGGCGCGAGCTTGTGCTTTTTGCCTTGATCGACCCGGACCGCGAACCCATGAGGCATGCCATTTACGCGCGAAAAAATGTCGAGCGTCGCGACAGATCCGATCGAAGGCAAGGCCTCGCCGCGAAAGCCAAGTGTCGCGATTTGGGAAAGATCACTGTCGGGTAATTTCGATGTCGCATGGCGCTCGACGGCGAGGTCGAGATCTTCCGGGGGCATGCCGCTGCCATTGTCGATGACGCGAATGAGGCGCCGGCCGCCCAATTCGATCGCGACGTCGATGCGGCTGGCGCCCGCGTCGAGCGCATTCTCGACGAGCTCCTTGACGGCGGCGGCAGGCCGTTCGACGACCTCGCCGGCCGCAATGCGATCGACAAGAACAGGATCAAGACGGCGGACGGGCATGGCAGGGTTCACCAAGGAGGCTCGTCAGAATTCCACACGCAAATTGCCTCGGACTGGATGATGCGCAGGGTTGAGTTTCAAGAGAGCCACTCCAAGGGAGAAATCAACGCCGAAACCGGTGTTGCCCGGCTTATCCGCAACTTTCCGGTCAACTGGGGCTACTGTCTAGTTTTAGTTGAATGCCGCGTGAGGCGCTTTATTCTCCGCGCTTTCGTTGCTATAAGACTTTTATGGCCAGGATTCCTGATCTGAAATTGCTCCGAATTAGGGGCCCCGCCCGCGTGTGAGCGCCAAAGCCGCTTGGCTTGCCGCTCAACCCGGCCGGGAACCGATTCCCTTAATTCCAACGGCGCGGCTCGGCCCGCGCGAGCAGGCCTGAAACAATCATGGACAAAAAGAATCTTGGCGCGGGTAGCGAGTCACTCGCGGACATCCCTCCGGATTATTCAAAGAGCCTTTTTCTGCCTCGGACCGATTTTCCGATGCGCGGCGGCTTGCCGAAAAAGGAGCCGGAGCTTCTCGCCCGCTGGCGCGAAATCGATCTTTACCGGCGTCTGCACGAGTCTGGGCGCGGCAAGCCGAAATTCGTGCTGCATGACGGGCCGCCCTATGCCAATGGCAATATCCACATCGGTCATGCGCTCAACAAGATTCTTAAAGATCTCGTGACCCGCTCGCAGCGGATGCTCGGCAAGGACTCGAACTATGTGCCGGGCTGGGATTGCCACGGTCTGCCGATCGAATGGAAGATCGAGGAAAATTATCGCGCCAAGGGCAAAAATAAGGATTCGGTCCCGATCAATGAGTTCCGCCACGAATGCCGCGTCTTCGCCGAACATTGGGTCGAGGTGCAAAAGGAGGAATTCAAGCGGCTCGGCGTCATCGGGGATTGGGATCACCCCTATCTCACGATGAGTTTTGCCGCAGAAGCCCAGATCGCGCGGGAAATCATGAAATTCGCGGCGAACGGAACGCTTTATCGCGGCTCGAAGCCGGTGATGTGGAGCGTCGTTGAGAAAACCGCGCTTGCCGAGGCGGAGGTCGAGTACGAGATGCACACCAGCCCCTCGGNNGGAGGTCGAATATGAGGACCACGTCAGCGATGTGGTGTGGGTGAAGTTTCCGGTGAAGGGACGGACGGAGCGAAGGGGCTTTCGTGCTGTTGGACAAAAGCCGCCCATCCAGCCGTTAGGCGCCGATCAGACCGTTGCAGGAAACTGGCCCGGATATGAGAATGTTGCCGTCGTGATCTGGACAACGACTCCTTGGACGCTCCCAGCCAATCGTGCGATCTCTTTCTCAAGTAAAATCAGCTATGGTCTTTATGTCATTGGGGCCGGCGCTTCACCCGACAATTGGGCAAAGCCCGGCCAGAAATATATTGTTGCCGACAAACTTGCGGCCGATGTGTTTAAGGCTGCGCGCGTTGATCCCACCCATGTGACCCGCGAGCGTGATGTCCCAAATAACGAACTTGAGCTGCTCGTCATGT